>DASRAA010000175.1:0-10522 GCA_035638375.1 Binatia bacterium
CGGCTCATCAACCTGCACTCCGCCAGCCACAACCTTCTTCGCAAAATCGCGGTCCGTAACAGCCCCAACCGCGCGTCCATCGTCATCGACGACGAACGCCGCGCCCGACTTTCCTTTCGAAGCCACTTTTGCCGCTTCGCAAATCGTCGCCGCCTGCGAGCACACCACCGCCGCATGTTTCGCCACGTCCCCGACCGCCAGCGAATACAGTAACTGCTCCGAGTTGCCCATCAGGTTCACCTGCGTGCGTAACTCCGTCAGGCTGCGGTCCATGTAGCGCGTAATCGAGGTGCGGACAAAGTATTCCGACACGTCTCGATGCTTGTCGATCAGTTCCTGCACGTAATCGGCCGGAATGCTGTAGCACAGCGTGTCTTCCAAAGCGACTACGTCGAGCCTCGCCACGTCGCGCCCCATCAGCGACAGCAGCCCGAACAGTTCACCCTCACTGCGCATGTCAAGAATCAGTTCCTTGCCGACATCCGTCCGAATGCCCAGCTTCACCGCTCCTTTCTGCACAATGTACAGCGCTTCGGAAACCTGCCGCCCCGCTGCCAGAATTACGGTGTCTTTTGGGAAGTACTCCAACGTCATGCTGCGCGCCAGTGTGCGCAGCTCCCCTTGAGGCAGGAACTGAAACGGCGGAATCTTCTCGAGGAAACTGACTACTGACTCGGTCACGGTAGTGGTGAAGGAAGATGAGGAATGCGATGACACGTTGAGGCCCTTATGCGCGGGGATTCTAGCACGCGAGTCAGCGACCGCTGTGTGATGGCGCGCACATCGCTTTCTACTCTGCCCTCAGGGCCTGCATCGGTTCCACCGACGCCGCGCGCCGCGCTGGAATGTAGCACGCAATCAGGGCGATGAAGCAAAGCAAGACCGCCACGCCGACGAACGTCATCGGATCAGTCGGCTTCACCTCAAACAGGACGCTCGTCATCAATCGAGTCAGAACCATGGCGGCGATCGTCCCGAGTGCCACACCAATCAGCGTCAGTCTCGCTCCATCGCGCAGGAACGCTCGCAATACGTCGCCCCGGCTGGCGCCCAGGGCCATCCGCACGCCGATTTCCTTGGTGCGCTGTCCCACAATGTAAGATAGAACGCCATAAATCCCTACACTCGCGAGCAGCAACGCAACCCCTGCGAAGCCCGTGAACAGAATCATGGTAAATCGTTGCCGCGCGATGGAATCCGCCACAATCGTCTCCATCTTCTCCGGCTCAAACGCCACCGCTTCGGCATTAAATTGCGTTACCTTGTTGCGAATCGCCGGAAACACCGCCGCCGGATCGATGCCGGGCTTCGTTCTCAAGTAGACGTGAGAGCTTAGGGCTATAAGGCCCATCCGCCGGTCACTGGCTTGTGTCAGCGGTTGATAGAGCTGCGCTTTCATGTTCTCCGTGGAATCGTCAGCCAGCCCCCACTGCCGGACGTGATCCACTACGCCAACGATTTCCTCAGCACGCACGCCTCCTGTAATCCCGTCCACCCGGTTGATATGCTTGCCGATCGGGTCCTTGCCGGCGAAGTGCCGCACAGCAAAATCTTCATCGATCACCACCACCGGAGAAGCGTGCTCATTATCAGAATCGTTAAGAAAACGGCCGCGCCGCAACGGCACTTGCATCACCTGTAAATAATCAGGCTCAACCATGTACAAGAGCGTGTATGGCAGGTCCGTCATGTGCGCCGGCCGCGCCTCTCCTTCCACATAGAAACCTTCTTCCGTATCGCCTTTCATGGGATGAGATCCCCACTCGAGCGACACGCTTTCGATCCCTGGAATTGAGCGCAGCATCTGCCCCAATTGGCGATAGTGAGCGCGAACTACTTCGGGACTCTCTTCGGCCATCGACGGAGGCATTGAAACCACGAACGTCAATACGCCCTGCGGGTTGAATCCCGGACTGAGATTCCACAGGCGCATCAGCGTGCGCACCATCAGGCCTGCCCCGACGAGCAACAGCAATGCCATCGCTATCTCAGTCACCACCAGCGCCAACTGCGTTCGGCTTCTTGCGTGCGCGACCGAACGGCCAAACTCATTCAGAGTGGTGCTGACCGGCGTGGTGCGGGTTTTTAAGGCCGGAATCAGGCCGAATGTGATTCCCGAAAGAGCGGAAGTCAGTATCGTAAACAGCAGCACCCGGCCATCGATCCCCACGCCCTCAGATCGAGGTAGGGCCTGCGGCAGCAACATCAGTGCCAGGCGCGTTCCCCAATGCGCCATGAGTAACCCAAAAATCCCGCCGATGAACGCCAGCGCCAGGCTCTCCGTGAGCAGTTGCCGCACTAATCTCCCCTGTCCGGCACCCAGCGCAATCCGCACGGCGAACTCGCGGCTTCGCGCTGTCGAACGCGCCAGCATTAAGTTCGCTACATTGGCGCAGGCAATCAGCAGCACGAACATCACGGCCCCCAGCAATACCAGGAGTGCTGGACGCACTTCGCCCACGATCACGTCTTTCAGCGGCAACATGTAGGTCTTGATGTTCGCGTCCACATCGGGATAGGCGGCTGCCAGCCCGCGATTCACCCGCGCCATGTCCTGTGCGGCGTCACTCGCGCTCACGCCTGGCTTGAGCCGCGCTATTGCGTCGGTGCCCCACGCCGCGTTTCGATTGCGGAACTGTGGCTGGCTATATTCGCCGATCGGTACATAAACGTCCGATCGTTCAAAGTTCCATATCTTCAGCCGGAAACTTGCCGGGACGATTCCGACAACCGTGCGTCCTTGCCCGTTCAGGATGATCGTCTTGCCCAAGACACGTGGATCCGAGGCGAACTTCCGCTTCCATAAACCTTCCCCGATCATTACGGTCGGGTTGCCGCCGAGCCGGTCTTCATCCGCCGTGAACGTCCTTCCCACCACCGGCCGAACACCTAGAATCTCGAAGAAGCCCGCCGACACCATCTCCCCCATGACGCTCTCCGGCTCTCCGCCTCCCCTGAGCGTGACTCCGCCCATTTCCCGATACGCCGCCATGCTGGAAAAACTCTGGTTTTCCCGCCGCCAGTCTTCAAAGTTAGGATAGGAAATGGAGCCCGTGCGAAACATCGTCCCTTCACGAAAGAGAACACAAATTCGGCCGGGCTGCGGATACGGAAGCGGATTTAGCAGCACGGCGTTGACTACCGAGAAAATTGTCGTATTCGCTCCAATGCCGAGCGTCAAAGTGAGAATTGTCACTATGGCAAATCCTGGCGCCTTCGCCATTTGCCGCATCGTGTACCGCAGATCGTTTAGAACAGTGCTCATCGGGCTGCCACACGTTACTCAGATTTCGATGCAATCTGGCTTCCTTCGGCCTTAACCGAATGTGCCAATATTTCATTGGTTTGCGCGAGAGTACGAATGTAGTGCGACGGCTTCCTTGTCCACCCTCGGACGTCCTCCGTCCATCGGCGGACAAGAGTGCCAAGCATCCACAGGATCAGATTTTCATTGGCGAACCGTGAAACGACAGCCCTATGGGGCTTCCCAGTCGAGAGCGTAAACGTCTTGCGTGCCGGCCTCACGCAGCAGCAAAGGAGAGTCGTCAGACATGAGCGCCAGTGATCCGCGGTATCGCCCGGTGGTCTTGAAGCCGTCGAGAGCAATCACTTGCTCAGGTGTGTGATCACCAATCTTGATCCGCAGCACAGCACCCTTTCCGCTCTGGTCCAGGACGTAAATGTACTTTCCGTCGTGCGACCAGTTCAACCACCCGATGCTACCCTGGGCAAGTTCGTTCCACTTGCCGGTGCTGAAGTCGAACAGCATCAAGCGCGATGAGTCGGCTGACATCGCCGCAATGTAGCGTCCCTCAGGCGACCAGCGCGGCGAGAACATTCCTTGTGAGCCGGGCAGAGGAAAGACCTTTCCATTCGCCACTTGGAAGACCTTAATTTGCGAACTCGACTCTCCAGGATTGCCGGCAAATACAACCTTGCTGCCGTCCGGCGACCAGTTGGGATCCACCTGCGCATTCGGATCGCTGGGAATCAGCTCGCGCGGCGTGCCCCCGTCGGCTGAAATGAGGTAAATGCGTGATGGCTTGGAATTGCGTTCGAACTCGAAGAACAGGATCTGTCTGCCATCCGGAGACCAACGCGGAAGCATGGGATACATCGGCGGATAGGTGAGCTGCATGCGCTCGCTGCCATCCACTTTGCTGCGCCATAGAGTACCTTCGGGATAGCTCACATACGCCACCCACTGGCCATCTTTCGAGAAGGCAACGTACTCGGCGGAAATAGCCGCCAGAAATGGGGCGAACTGATGCGTCTTCATGTCGTAACGCATCAGCTCTCCGCGATGCACCTCGCCTATGACGAACAGTTTTTTTCCATCCTTGCTCGGGATCGGCGTAGATAACGACATCGGGCTCGAGGTGAGTTGTATCGGCGAGGGTGATCGAAGCAGGAAAGTCGTCTTGGGTAACGCCCAGACTTGGTTAACCGATTGGAACACGAAGTACTCGCCATCTGCTGTCCATCGGCCACAACACTCATCCGGCGGATTGTGCCAACCTGCCAGTAGCCGGCGCAGATCGTTGCCGTTTGTCGAAACCTCCCAGAACTCATGCTGGCCAACCGTTTGCGAGCTGTCGAACCGCAACCGCGGGCCATCTGGGGACCACACGATCGAATTAATGTCACCCGCGACGGACGAGAGTTTGCGCGAGCCCGTACCATTGGCGTCGGCTATCAGCAACTCGTTATGCCTCGCGTAAGCCATCATCCGGCCGTCAGGAGACCACGCGCCGGCCTCCCCTGATAGATCTCCAAGCCTGCGCGGTGAGCCGCCCGTGACTGGCACAGCCCACAACGGTCCACTGGGAGGAACGCCTTGTCCGTCCACAGCCAGTAAGTTTGCGCCGTCCGGAGAAACCGTAAGCGGCACGGCATGAGGGGAAGGCATGGGAATGTTTCTCGGCTCTCCTCCGCCCGCTGGCATCTCGGCTCCGCCTTGATAGGGAAACTCCCCCATTCCCAGGAACAGCCTCGCGCCATCCGTCCCCAGCAGAGCTTTCGGCTGTCCGTCATGCGTAAGCTGCGTGTAGCTGGTTGCTTTCGGACCGGAAGTTGGACGCGCCAGCCAGTAACCCAGTGCCGCAGCGGCTGCCAGCGCCAGCCCGCCTGCCGCCGCAATGACTGCGTGCCGCCGCGTTCGCTGAACCTTGACCTGCGCGCGTTCGCCTGTGGAGGTCAGCGAACTGTCGGAGAGCGCCTCCAGTGCGAAGGCAAGATCGGAGGCCGACTGAAATCGCTGATCGGCATTTTTCTCCAGGCAGCGGTCCACCACTCGCTGAAGACCCTGTGGCATCCGCGAAACCGTTTGCGAAATCGCCGACGGTTCCTCGTGCAAGATGGCGCTGATGGTGTCGGCAGAAGTCGGACGATCGAAAGTGCGCTTCCCGGTTACCATCTCGTGCAGAATCGCGCCCAGTGCGAAAATGTCGGTCCGCGGGTCAATGGCCAGGCCTCGGACTTGTTCGGGTGACATGTAGCCCCAAGTTCCCAGCACTACTCCCGGCCTGGTATCCACCGTGGGAAGATGGGCCGAATCCATTCCCTGTCCCTCTCCCTCACTGGGCTCAAGAATCTTGGCCACGCCGAAGTCGAGGATCTTCACGTGTCCGTCCCTGGTGAGGAACAGGTTCTCCGGCTTCAGGTCGCGGTGCACAATTCCCTTCTTGTGCGCGGCCGCCAAGCCATGTGCCGTCTGCACACCGTAATCCACCGCCTTGCGCAGCGGTAGGGGAGCGTGCTCTAACCGGTTGCGCAGCGTCTCGCCCTCGAGCAGCTCGCTCACTATGTAGGGCCGGCCCTCGTCTGTTCCAAACTGGTAGATCGCGACAATATTGGGATGATTGAGAGCGGCCGCTGCCTTGGCCTCTTGTTCGAAGCGCGCTAAACGGTCTGGTTCGGCGAAGACAAAATCGGGAAGGATCTTGATCGCAACCTCGCGGCCGAGGGCGACATCGCGTGCACGGTAGACTTCACCCATACCGCCGGCGCCAAGCACCGATACAACTTCATACGATCCTAGTTTTACACCCGGCCCGAGTTTCAAGGATGCCAAGAGTATACCGTTTGGTATTCGCGAATGTATCTGCGAAATTGGAGGCCTTTCCGCCAGCTTCAATTGGGGAAGGTAATGTTACTTACTCGCGCCCCACACAAGCCCGCTTTTGGCATCTGTAGGCTTTCTCGTCACGCAACCACAACGATCCGCCCTCAACTTCCAAACCCCGCCGTCAGCTCGCTGAGCGACCCTACCGCCTCCTCCGCCCAGGTGAACGTGCCCGCTTCCCGCATCTCCCGCGCAGCCCGCAGGAACCCGCCCAGTGCCGCACGGGCCAACCCGCCTCCCACACTCACTCGCTTCACGCCAAGCTTGGAAAGGTCCGCCAATGTCAGCACCACGCCTTTTAATCCCAACAGCACATTCACCGGACGATCCACCGATCTCACCACCGCCTCGATATCTTCCCTCGCTGTCAGACCAGGCGCGTACAACACGTCCGCTCCCGCTTCTTGATACGCCTGCAGCCTTCTTATTGTGTCTTGAAGATCGCGTCTCCCGTAGAGATAGTTCTCCGCCCGGGCCGTCAGCCTGAAAGGAAACGACAACCCACGTGCCGCTTCCGCCACCGCCCGCACCCGCTCCGCCGCAAATCCCAGATCGTAAATCGGAGCATCCTTCTTTCCCGTGGAGTCCTCAATTGATCCGCCGACCGCGCCCGACTCTCCCGCCAATCGAATCGTCTCTGCCGCTCTCTCCGGCGCATCCCCGAATCCGTTCTCCAGATCGGCGCTCACCGGAAGCTCCGTGGCTTGGGCAATCAAGCGCACACCCGCCAGCGCCTGCTCTCGCATCAACCCGCCATCACGCCGCCCCTGCGTGAATGCGTATCCCGAACTTGTTGTCGCCAACGCTTCGAATCCCATCTGTTCCAGCAGCCGGGCCGTCCCCGCGTCGTAAGGATTTGGAATAATGAAAGCTCCTTTGCGCTCATGCAGTGCACGAAAGCGCCGGGCTTTCTCGAACTGGCTGAGGCTCATCGATAACCCTCCATCGATTTAGGTTAGCCCGTTCAGCACTAAGAAATCGGGGGCGGACCGCCGTCCGCCCCGATATTTTGCTGATTCTTAGTCAGGTTCCCCACTCCGCCTTTTTTTGGCGGATGGGGTCTTTTCATCGCGCAATCGTGAAGCCCTGACTGATACCTGACGCCTGATGCCTATTTATCCCACCTCCACCGGCTGGTCCTGCTTCTTAATCAACCGGGTCAGTGCTTCCTTATCACTGGCAAGCAACTCCGCAATTCTTGCGTGGTTCACCTTCGCTACGATAATCAATTGCGCCTGGATGTCCACATCGCTGAAGAGGCTCAGTCGCTTCATTTTTTGCGCCTGATGCTCGTTGTCTTCGGTCGGACTGAGGTAATGCACTAGTCCTGTTTTGTAGCGATGAATCAGGAACAAGTGCGCCAGCGTCATCAGCCGTTTTTTCCGCAGCGACGAATCAAACGTGTTCATATCACGGATCGAGAGCAGCTTGTAACCATGCCGGTCTTGCACATCGGCGAAGATGATGTTACCCACCTTCTCCTTTCCGTCGTTCCACAGGCTGAGCTCGAGGAAATCCGAGCCCGCTGCGACCGGCCGCAGTTGGGCACGAAACTTCGGCAGGTTGTTTTGCTCCGCCCAAATTTGCAGCCACTCTTCCAGCACTTTCGGCGGAACCTCTGTCTGCACTAGATGCTGGTGCTGCGTCGAACCCTTACCCATGGCCTTCGTGGTCGCCGTACGCCCGGAAGCTGCCATCAACGCGGCATCCAGCCTCGGCCCACCCACCAGCGTTTGCGGCGTGCGATACGGCGATTCCAGCAGCCTCAGCTTGCGTTGCAGTTTCGCCAGCGACAACATGCCTTCTTGCAGCAGAGCCGTGGCAAACTCCTCCGATGCAAGCCCGTCAATCTGGTGTCCGCCATACGTAATGAAGTTGAAAACGAAGCCCAGCTTGCCCAACTCCTGCGGGAACGCCTGCATCTGCTCATCGCTCATGCCTGTGGTGTCCCAGTTGAACGACGGCGACAGATTGTAGGCTAGCATCTTGTCTGGATAAACGGCATGCATCGCGTCCGCAAATTCCTTCGCTTCATCAAGGTTCGCAGTCGCGGTCTCCATCCATAAAATGTCGGCAAACGGAGCGGCGGCCAGCGACTTGGCAATCGCATATTCCAGTCCGCCCTGCACCTGGTAATAGCCTTCCGGAGTCTTCGCCAGCTCGGCACTCCACCCGACCTTGATCTCCATCGACCAGGCCTTCTCGCGCACCTCGTACCAGGACGCACGTTTCGAAAACTCCATCCAGTCTTCAACATTCATGTCGAGCGCCTCGCCCTGGCTGATACGAAACGCCATCTCCTCCGCTACCTGCTGGTGACAAGTCTTCAGATCAGCGGCTTCCTGCCATACATCCAGACAGCGCCCCATCACCTTGTCGAGCATCGGCTCGACGCTCCCACCGCCATTCTTTCGGTACGCTGAAGCCGCATCGAGAATCACCGGTACTAACCCAGCCTGCTCCAGCCACGCATTCGCGGCGGCATACTCGACGCCCGACATCTGGAACATCAGATGTCCTCGCACTTCCTCGACGCCTGCCTCGTAAAACTTGCGATGAATGGCGAGGAACACCGACTTGTAGCTTGGCGCATTCAGGTGGGTAACGCCTAAGATAAACGGCTGGTCCCGCTCATCCGCGCATCCATCCAGCAGATTCGCAGCCTCGGCATCCGTGCGTGCCACGATGATGCCCGGCACGCCCATCACGTCCAGCTGGAACCGCGCCGCGTTTAGCCGCTGAATCTGCTCGTTCTCCGACACCAGCACCTTACCGCCCTGGTGTCCGCACTTCTTCACGCCCGGCTTCTGGTCTTCAATGTGATATCCGGGCACTCCCGCTTCCACAAACCGCCGAATCAGGTTCCTCACGTGCGCATCGCCGCCGTGCCCTGTATCCGCATCGGCGATGATGAACGGCCGGTAATCGTATTCAGGTGCCGCCGCTCTTTGTTCCGCAGTCATCCGCGAGCGCATGTAGTGCTGGTTCTTGTCAGCCGTAACCAGCGCCCGAACAATCGCCGACGCCTCATCCGGCACCTGGCTCAGCGGATAGCTAGCCAGGTCGGCACCCGGATCCTCTGCGATGCTGCCTTTTGCCGACGTCGCCCACCCGCCGAGGTAAATACCCTCGATACCGACGCGCTTGATATTCACCGCCTGCCCCGGTGAATAGGGTCCGAACGTTGTGATTGACTTGCCCTGGCTGAACAGCTCTCGCAGACGCGCGTAAAACGCCTCCGCTGTCTTACGCGCAATTGGGTAGTCCGTAGGAATGGTGCCGCGCTGTTCCACCACCTGCCGTGGTGTATACAGCCGTGTAATCCTCTTAAACCGCGGAGACGCGAAGTACTCGCTCACCTCGCGAACTCTTTCCTCGAATGTATTCATAGAAATTCTCCCGCGACACTGAGTTGGAAGGGCCGTGAAGGGCAGATCGCCGTCCTGGGTCTTCGCGCGAAGGCGTGCGCGCGTACATCGCGCGTTAACAGATGGTAGAAGATTGCCTGGAGACGGGCTACGAATTGTCGTGTCATTTTTGTCCGCCTACATGGAAAACCAATCCATGCCGGGCTGCTGTGAGCCACATCACAGTGCGGGATGACCTTCAGTCATCACAACTCTCCCTGCGCTTGCCACAACTCCCTTTCGCCTGCGTGACACCCCCTAGAGAACGATGTACCGTATCTGCCACTGGGGGTTGCTCGACTTGCCGGGGTCCACGTTCCATCTCTCAGAGCCTTCCCGAACGCCTTGCCCGGTTGCTCGTCCTTTTCTCGCCATCGTCCTGTTCTTCCTATACCTTGCCCCCGCCAGCTCTCAGCGCCGTCCCGGGAATCCCATTTCCGGCAGCACACCGGGCGCGATCCCCCTCATCAACGTGGGCGCGGGCCCCATGGAGGCCCAGTTTGAGCGCTTGACCGTCGCCCAAATGATCCTGAACGAACAGAATCGCGCCAGCGAGAAAGAGCGTGCGCGCCAACAGAATCTCATCGACTCGGGCACGGTTTCGGCCCTGGATTTGGCTGCCCCAAATAAGGCGATCAGCGAATTTAACCAGGCCACTGGCATGATGCGCGGGCAACAGTCACAGGAAGCCATTGCGCACCTAGAAAAGGCCATCGCCGTTTACCCCAAGTTTGTTTCCGCCCACAATTACCTCGGTTTAGCCTACCTGGACTTTGACGATACTGCCCGGGCGCGCGTTGAGTTCGAGACCGCCGCCAATCTCGATCCCAAGTTTGCCGGTTCTTACGTCAACCTTGGCCGGCTTGCGCTTTCTCAAAAAGATTACGTGGCTGCCGAAGGATACCTCGCTAAAGCCGTCGCCCTGCGACCTGCCGATCCCAACGTGCTTACCGTTCTCGCCTACGCGCAGCACGGTCATCGTGAATATCGC
>DASRAA010000176.1:0-24641 GCA_035638375.1 Binatia bacterium
AGCCGACGCCGCAGCTCTTCCTGGCTGGCTACCGGCTGGCTGCTAACCAGATCACGTATCGCTGAATGTCTCGCCAGTTTCGACATGGTGGAATAAATATACGTCACTATGCATATTAATACAACTAGTTAGTTAATTTGACGCCTAGGATGCGGTTTTGGATAGACTTTTTTGATGTTTTTTTGGTGAGAGCACCACGCCTTAGCAGTTGTTACAAAACTTGATTACCACCGAAAGCGCGAAGGGCGGTCGCGGAAAGCCAGGGTAAGTTAGCGGCATGGCCGACATCACGGGCAAGCGCGGGAGTAAGTGACGATGTTCCCGGTGACCTTGGACGGGTTCATCCCGCCGAGCACGCATGTCGCGTCAGCGCGGCATTCGTGAACCAGCTGGAGATGGCGGAGTTGGGCTTCCCGCGCAGCGCGTCAGCGAAGACGGGACGGCCGGGCTAGGACCCGCGCGACTTGCGGAAGCTATACCTGTGCCCGTACATGAACCAGGTGTGTTCGTGGCGTCAGCGGGAGACGGAATGCCAACCCAGAATTGATGTGACGGCTGCGGCCCGACTACAAGTCGATTGCCGATTTTCGGCGGATGCATTTCCGAGCCGCGTCTCTTGCAGGTCGGGCGCACGCGAAGTCGAAGGACGGTTGTTCCTTCGGACGGAACTGAGGAGAGTAGTTCACCTCTCGCTGACAGACCTGTTGCGCCGCAGCAAGCACGAAATTCAGATCAATTACTTCCGTAATGTCGGCTTTGACGATTCCCTTGCCTTTTTTGAACAATTGCGTGACTGCCCATCATGGGTGGCGCCATCCCCTTTTGGGCACCTAGAGCGCCGAGCGATTCCCATAACGGAAATGCCGTCAAGATCTGGAACCCATAGCCTTAGATTAGCTTCCGCTGCTCCAGAAACGCACGCGCCACGACCGCTTCATCCCGCTTATCACCGTCCACAGCGTAATTCATCTGTCGCATCTGTTCGGCCGAAATGCGGCCTGCAAGCCGATCAAATGCTGCAGTCGCCTCCGGAAATTCCTGCAGCATTGGCGGGCGAACTATTGGCACAGCGTCGTAGGGCGGAAAGTAGTGCCGGTCATCCTCAAGCACGGCAAGCCCCAGTGCGGCGATGAGCCCATCGGTGTTCGAACCGGCAACAATGTCGACCGTGTGGTTCAACAGCGCGCGATAGAGTAGCCCAAGGTCCATTACTCGCGGCTCCCCGGCGAATTTCAAATCGTAGGTGTGCACCAACCCGTGATAGCCGTCGGCACGCTCCAGAAACTCGTATCCGACTCCGAGCCTGATCGCGGGCGCATACGGAGCAAGCTGCGACAGCTTGGTGATCCTAAGCCGCTCCGCATCCTCCCCGCGCATCACCATCGCGAAGCTGTTGTTGAAGCCCAACGGAGGCATCACGGCCAAATCAAATTTCTGCCGATACTCGCGTTTCACTTCCCCGTACACCTGCGACGCATCGCCTGCACCTTTTTGCTTGAGCACGGCTGCCAGCGCAGTTCCTGTGTATTCGGGATAAACGTCAATTCGACCTGCAAGAATGGCTTGCTGGCAAATGTAAGTTCCCGCCAAATAGAACCGCCGCAGCACTGGCACACGACAGGCATGCTCTAACATCTGCGCGAAGATCTCGCCGAGGATCACTTGCTCAGTGAAGTTCTTGCAGCCGACGACGATCTCGCGCTTCGGCGAGCGGCAGCCTCCCGTCGCAAGTAGCACCATCGATCCGCAGAGGAATGCGCGGCGGTCGAGCATCTCAATGCTGCCTGCGCGCCAGAAGTTTCTCCACTCCACCCAACAGCAGATCGGCCAACAACGCCATCAGCGCCGCAGGAATCGCGCCGGCTAGGATCACGCTGTTATCCACCATGGCGATGCCGCGGAAGATGAACTCGCCCAATCCTCCAGCGCCAATCGCTGCGGCGATCGTAGCCACGCCGATCGTGATCACAGTTGCGGTGCGAATGCCCGCGAGAATTACCGGCGACGCCAGAGGAAGTTCCACATGCCACAGCAGCTGGAACGATGTAAGCCCCATCGCGACTGCGGCTTCACGCACAGCTTCGCTGATGCCGGCAATTCCGATGTAGGTGTTGCGCACGATAGGCAAAAGCGCATAGAGCGCGAGCGCCGTGATGGCCAGTCTTTCTGCGCGAACGCCGAGCCAGGGCAGCGGTAACAGCAAGCCAAACAGCGCGAGGCTCGGAATCGTCTGGATTACATTGGTGCCGCCGAATACCAGCGTCTTCAGCCTTGGCTTGCGCGTCAGCAGCATTCCCAGCGGCAAACCAATTACCATCGCAATGAGTATTGAGGCCGCAACGAGCGTCAAGTGTTCACCTGCCAGAGTTGCCGCTTCGTGCTTATGGGTTAACAGGAAGTTCAATTCGCCACCAACACCTAATTCGTGCCGTCCCCGATTCGCTCCGCCTGATACGCCGCGACGTAGTTTTGCGCCACCTCATCCTGAGAGTGCAGAAATTCCTGCGGAGTTGCGACGGTCCGCAGTTTCCCGCTCTCCATAAGGGCAATCCGATCGCCCAGCAGCAATGCCTCGCCAACGTCGTGCGTAACGAACACCACCGTCTTGTGCATCTTGCGCTGGAGCTGGAGGAACTCCCGCTGAACCTCTGCACGCGTCAGCGGGTCCAGCGCGGCAAATGGTTCGTCCATCAGCAGAATTGGAGGATTGGCCGCCAGCGCCCGTGCCAATCCCACTCGCTGACGCTGCCCGCCCGAAAGCTGATTCGGATATCGACTGCCGAAGTCGCTCGTCGGTAGTCCGACTAAGTGCAGCACCTCTTCCACGCGCTCGGCAATTCGCTTGCGGTCCCATTGCTCCAGCGTCGGAACCAGCGCGACATTCTTCCACACCGTATAGTGGGGAAACAGTCCTACATCCTGGATCGCGTATCCAATGCCTCTGCGCAGTTGGATCGGGTCCCATTCTGAGGAACTCTTTCCCTGCACCAAAATTTCACCGGCTGTCGGCGTCAGCAGGCGATTAATGAGCTTCAGGCATGTCGTCTTGCCCGAGCCGCTTCGGCCGAGGAGCATAAGCGTCTCGCCCTCGCGCACCGCGAGATCGAGACACGAAAGTAGGAGTCGATTAGCCTCGACACGATAGTCGACCTGGCGGAATTCGATCTCGTGTGGCGATGGTGTTTCGGGCAGCAAATCACTGGGAATGGCGCTCGGCATTGCGCACCAGCCTACCAGAACCGAGCAGGGGCCAGCCGAAGCCGCACAGAAACAACGAAGGGCGCTGCCTAGCGCCCTTCATGGAGAGTCGATTCATCAGGTTATCGCCGGCTCCAGTTTCCTCCGCCGCCCGAGCGTCCGCGGTCTCGACCTCCGCCGTATCCACCTCCGCCGTAACTGCCGCGGCCACCGCCTCCACCACTGCGTGGCCGGTCAGCCTTGGGACGTGCTTCGTTGATGTTCAGATTCCGACCGCCAAGGTTCGAGCCATTCAGGGCTTCCATGGCCTTGCTGGCGGCATCGTCGTCCGGCATCTCGACGAAAGCAAAACCGCGAGGCTGGCCTGTATCGCGATCAGTGATGATGCTTACCTTGTCGACGGCCCCATACGCTTCGAACAGAGAACGCACCTGGTCTTCCGACGCATCGAAAGACAGATTCCCTACATAGATGTTCTTCATGATTTGCCTCGCTTGGGTGGTTAGGTGAGTGGGACCACTGGACTCTGCTCGCGACGTTCTGGAGGAACTTACCACTATGTGCGGAAGGCAGGCTTCCCTGCCCTCCGCAAACCTTGTTTAGAGAACCTGTACGTTTTCCGCCTGCCAACCCTTGGGGCCGCGCTTTACTTCGAAGCTAACTGCCTGGCCTTCCTGCAGCGAGCGGAAACCATTGGCCTGGATGGCCGAGAAGTGCACGAACACATCCTCACCGTTCTGACGGGAGATGAATCCAAAGCCTTTGGCATCGTTAAACCACTTTACTGTTCCTTGTTCCATGTGTATCTCAAATGTCCTTGTGTTGATGTTGCGCTGGGGATCGGAAGGTTACTGGCAGGATCGCTCGTACTAACAGGAGGGATAGCTGCGAAACGCGCCGTTCAACAAACGCATCTTCAGTATACACAAATGCTCACCGGACCGTTCGGAGAACCCTTGCGGACTCTGCTTCGAGCCCTGGAAAACCGTTAGGAGTTCCTGGGCTTCGACTAGCACTTATGTACCCCCAAACAGGCCGGAACCGGGAAGCGGCACGGGCGGCAACCAGAAATGGGCTTTCCGCCTCTTGACATCTGGAACAACGGTAAGCAGAATTCCACCACCAGGGCCGAACGAAACTTTTCCGCAGCTTGGCTTGCTGTCTCCCCCACCGCGCTCGGCTCACAAGGCAATCGGCCAGATCGCAACCGGGCCTTTCAGCCCGAAAGGAAGCTCCCATGAGACGTGGCAAGCTCTTCATCTTCGCGGCGTTTGGAACATCCGCCCTTTTCCTGTTGGCGGCAGCTTCGGCCCAGCAAGCCCGCTTCTTTCCGGATTTCAATCCAGCCACCACACCCGTGGGCTCATTGCAGTTGAATGGATCGCAGCTGACCACGTTCAACGGCCATCACGTCCTTCGACTCACTCCCGGGATTTCCGTGCCTCATTCAGAGTCGTCGACGACGTGGTTCAAGGTCCAGCAGCCTGTGAACGCCGGTTTCACCAGCTGGTTCCAGTTCCAGATTCACAATGCCGCGATCTGTTGCAATCCCGGTGACGGGCTGGCATTCGCGATCCAGAATGGCAAAACTGATCCCAGCTACGGTGCCGCGGGTGCGGGCTTAACCGCCCGCGGTGTCAGCAATGGCGGCATAGGGTACACCGGTATCCTCAACAGCCTGGCGATCGAATTTGATACCACTGCCAATGCTTGGGATCCGACGGTGAACGGTTCGAACCATGTGGCAGTGCAGGGCTGCGGTACGAAGACAAATGGCCCGGTCCACGTACCCGGGACATTCACCATTTACAAGAACAACAACGTCACCAGTTGCCTGGTGAACTCCGGGCTAAACAACAGCAATTCTCTGCCGCATCTTGGAGTGACATGTTCCGGCGGCTCCTGCGCCGATGGCGCTGTGCATGATGTCGTCGTGGAGTACTCACCAGTCAAGGGGGTCTTTACCCTGATGGTTTGGGTCGATCCACCCTACATTCCGGGAACGCATACGCCGCTGCCGGGTACGACCCCTGCCATCAACATCGCCTACAACATCGATGCGACACAGAATCCCGCTACCGGGCTCAACCTGGCGCTGGATTCTAACGGCAAAAAGACTTCGGCCTGGGTCGGGTTTACGGGTTCGCAGACTTCGGAGCCGCAGCAGGAAGACATCATCGCCTGGGAGTTTACGCCGCATACTCCCATTTCGATAACGCAAACCATTCAGCCGGGCTGCCGCTTTACCGATCCCACCTGTAAGGCTACGACCTTCGCCTATGGCGACCATGTGATGAAGGTCTATTACTTTCCGGGATTCACGAACCCGAACGGCTTGACGATGACCGTCACCGCTACCACAATCTCGCGCAGCCAGTTCTACCAAGAGAGACTGCTGGGTACACCATTCATCAACGAGCAATGCGTGACCTATCTTGGAACGGGCGGTAACTGCATCGTGTACTCGGTCAAGTGCTCTGGGGGTAATATCGGTCCGGACGGTTGCCCAACCAGCCTGCCCCAGACCTGTAACACTCCCAGCGATCCTGGTTGCATTGTCTTCAACACCTCGTACTACAGCGCCGACCCGGTCAATGCAAACAATGCAGATTTTCTGTCCGCCGATCCGATCGGCAGTAACCAATGGCAGAGTATCTTTCTGGAATTTCTGCCAAATTACCTAGACAGCGGCACGCTGGGAGGCAAGGGCACCGGCTCCGACTTTGTAGCTACTTTCTGCGTCGGAGCGAATTGCCCAAACAGACAATGAGATTGGCAGCTTTTAGAGAAAAATGCCCCTCGGCCGTCAGGCCGGGGTTTCCCTCTGCGCTGCAAAACCGCGGAGAATTAAATTTGCAATCCTTTGAAATCAAAGACTTAGGATTAAATTGTTCGCAAGTGATTGAGAATTAAGCTATTTACACCAATGATTTAGCGGTTCTTTCCTGAGATTCGTTTTCAGCATTGGAACTTGCAAAGAACAATAGCGGGTCGCGCCTGGGAGCGATCGGGTTTGAGACACGCGTCCCGTACCCTCACAAGCGGGTTGTAAAGGCGCTATGGGTCCAGCGGCAGAAAAAGCAAGAGAGTTAAGAAACCAAAGTCACCCGGGCAGAAATGTGAAAAACAGAACGCCGCTGGGGCTACATTGGCGGTTTTGAGCGCGTGCTGACGCGCACGCCTGAAAGCACATCGCGGCTCCGCGGCTTGCGAATGTTGTTGCGATTATGCGGCGCCCTGGTAGGACTTCACGGATTGCTGGTAAACGTCTTTCAGGTCGGAGCGATCGAGCAAACGGCCGACGCCGGGCTCTTTGCTGATGGATTCCAGAATGCGCACGGCCTGCTGATACTGAGGCGCGTATTGGTTAGTTCTGCCAGTGCGACTATAGCTCTGGCCTAGTAGGAAATGGGCTTGTGCCTGCTCGACTAATAGGCCTAGTTTTTCGGCGCGGTTCATCGCGCGGTCGAGTTCCGCTTGTGCATCTTGCGGCTTACCTGTATCCAAAAGAGCTTTGGCGAGGTAAAGGGAGGACTGTACAGAAAGCGCCCGCAAACCAACGGCATCGGTCTCCTCAACCAGCTTCTTCAGGACGGGAATGGCGGCAGCGGCGCGGTTTTGCATGACATCAAGCCTGGCCAAATCGAATTTCGAGCGCGTCAGCACCTCGCGATTCTTTGCCTTGGTGGCCATCTGCATGGCTTTTTCGTATTGCTGACGGGACGAGCTGTAGTCACCCGCATAGAAATAGCTGTCGCCCTGGAAATTCAATACCTCGGCGATAATTCCATCGTTCTTCACATCGGTAGCCAATTTGACGGCATTGTCCAAATACTTGCG
Source organism: Binatia bacterium (assembly GCA_035638375.1). GTDB lineage: Bacteria > Acidobacteriota > Terriglobia > Terriglobales > Acidobacteriaceae > DASRAA01. The sequence goes on from DASRAA010000176.1 coordinate 7,039, forward strand.
ACCTTCATCCCAGCGACCAACTTCAGAGAGAGCCTTACCGTATCGACACATGGCTTCGGCGTTTTCCCAGGTCTGGTCCCTGGCCTGCTCATATTCGCTGACCGCTTCCTGCAAGGCGCTCAGGGCGGAGCCGTACTTGCCCTGGCTTGCGTATAATGCGCCCACTCCGCTGGAGTTCAGGGCGATTCCGACCCTGTCGCCGCTGGCGCGATGAATCTCCAGTGCCTTGAGATACTGGCCGATTGCGGTGTCATATTGACCCAGGTCGACGTTTACGTCGGCGAGGTTGTACAACGACTCTGCCATGTCTTCCGAGAGCTTCAGCTTTTCCCGCATCTGGTAAGACTGCTGATAGTAGGTCAGGGCGTCCTGGAAATTGCCCAGGTACCGTCGCAAGGTTCCGAGATTATTTAGACACAACGCCTGGTCAGCCTCGTCATTTAGATCGCGGTAAAGCGTCAACGCGTCATTTGTAACTTTTATCGCGTCTTCATACTCAGCATGATCGCCGTAAAAAGCGCCCAAATTCAGCAGCACGGCCGCGGTGTTGGCTTTGTCGCCGATCTTCTGGAAGCCCGCCAGCGACTCCTTGTAATTCGCCAGTGCTTCTTTGGAGTTGCCCCGCTTGGCCTCGGTCCAACCGATCATGTTCAGGCTGCTGGCTACACCCTTCTCTAAGCCAAGCCTCTTGCGGATTTCCAGAGCGGCCTGGAAGTTCTTCAAGGCCTCGTCGAATTGATTGAGGTTGAAATAGGCAGTGCCCATCTGCTGCTCGATGGAAGCCTTGGTTTCATCCTTGCCGAACTGCGTCGCAAGGCTGTAGGCCCGGTTCAAAAATTCCAAACCAGCCTGTGGATTGCCTGCTTCAATCTCGACGCGTCCGCTGGCCAGCAGTGCATCAAGGTTATTGGGATCCGATGAGCGAACACGCGCGAGTCGCTTGCGGGCTTCAGCGTAACTGCTGGCGTCCTCGTACAGCGCGGCCAGAGCTAACTGCGAATCGGTGTCGTCAGGGTTGGCCTGTGTCAGCTTCTCGTAAGCCGCCGTGGCCTTGGCAGTATCGTTCATCACAAGTGCGTGGTTGGCCTCAACGAGATACTTCTCACGCGTGGGCAAGTTCTCGCTCAGTGCCACTGCACGACGTGATGTTTGCTGCGCCTTATCGTCGAAGCCCAGCTTGTGATAGGAGAGTGCCAGCTTTGAATAGGCCAGGGCAAAATTCGCATCCTCGGTGACAGCATCCTCGAACTTCTTGGCGGCTTCCTGCTCTTTACCCGAGCGCGAAAGCGCAAGCGCCTCGTCATAGGCACGCAACGCAGGGACGGATTTGGTCAGCGTAAATTGTGACTGGCCTTTGAGCTCCTTGATTACATCGGGATCGGTCGAAAGGTTCGCCCGAACCTGAGAGGCGAGGTTATCCAGTCCGGCAAGAAGATCCTTCTCACTGGGCACATCCGTTTTTAGCGCATAGGTGTGATCGTTCTTCAGGTCGTAGACCGTTGCGTTGATGCGAATCTGATCGCCGAATTTGGAGTACTGCCCATAAACGACCGTGGTAGCGTTGGTGAAATCGGCAATGCGCTTCAACGTGGACAGGTCGAGCTGTGACTGCGGAGAGATATGCAAGTCGCGCAGCACCTGCTGCAGGCGACTGGGAGAAACCAGGCGAACCCGCTGCGACTGGCCAATGTCGGTACTGAGTGTCTCCGACAAGCTCGAAGAAAGCCAATTCAGACTGGGGTCGGACGACTCGTTGTAAAACGGCACGATGGCGAGAGAGACGGCAGCGGGCTGCGGTGTGCCGATGCCTGCGCCGCCTCCGATCTTCGATTTCAAGAGCACACCGCCACCGACTGCAAACAGCAGCGCAGCGACTCCGATGGTCACCCACTTGACAGGCAGTTTCTTGGGTGGCTGCACTGCCTCTATGCCGACTCGTGACTGAGCTACTCCTGTTTGCCCCTTGAAGGCTGAGGTGCGCAGCGCCGACTGCCCGGGAGTGCTCGAGCGCGAACGGCGACCCTCGAAGGTGTCCAGGTCATCGATCAGTTCCTGCACGGTGTTGTAGCGCAGGTTGCGATCGCGCTCCAGACACTTGGCCGTGATCAGGCTTAATTCCGGAGGAATTGTGGGGTCAACGTGTGACAGAGGAACGGCGCGTTCCTGCGTCCGCTTCACCAGGCTGGCGATGGCACTCTCAGCGCGGAACGGAATGTTGCCGGTCAGCAGTTCGTAGAAGATCAGGCCCATGGTGAAGATGTCGGAGCGAGCGTCAAGCTCGGAGCCCATAGCCTGCTCCGGCGACATGTACTCCATGGTGCCGATCATCATTCCGGTCTGTGTCATGCCGTCGCCCTGCACGGTTTTCGCCAGACCGAAGTCCATAATCACTACGCGGCCCGAAGCATCCTTCATGATGTTGCTGGGCTTGAGGTCGCGGTGAATAACGCCTTCGTGATGCGCCGCTTGCAATCCGGAACAAGCCTGACGCACGACCTCGATTGTTTCTTTTGGCGAGAGCTTACTTTCGCGAGTCAGGATGGTGCGCAAGTCCTCACCCTCGATGAATTCCATGGTGATGAACTTCACACCGTCGGCCTCATTGAGGTCGTAGATACGGATGATGTTGCGATGCGTGACCTGCCGAGCGAGCACCAGTTCCTGCTTGAAGCGCGCGAGAATGGCAGGATTGCCCGCGAGATCGGGGCGAATAACTTTCAAAGCAACCGTGCGATCGACTTCGAGGTCGTGGGCCTTGTACACAGCACCCATGCCACCCATGCCAAGCAGTTGCTGAATCTGATAGCGGCCACCCAGCACGGTGCCGACTTCGAGCAGGGTTGCGCCAATAGCGGCAAAGACCTGGTTGGGAACGCCAGAGCTGGGATCGCGTCGCCGACGGACTTCAGTGATGGTCGCATCGTCGGAGGAATCGCGCTTAGGTACGGGTGAAGGAGAAACGGGTAATCTCTGAGTGCCGACTTGAGTGAAGTCTGTGTCGGATCCTTCGGCGAGGGTCATGCCGTCGGAGCCAAGCGCGGGACGAAGATTGGCTGCCGAGCTCTCACCGCTGGAAACAGCGGTACCCTCCACCCCTCTTCGCGATGCACGATCGGCGTCGCTTCCCATATCACTCATTCACAGGTTCCGGCCATCCAGACCGGGTCAGTAAAGCATCGTTCGGGCAGGTATTTCCGAGTATATCTTGCTTTTGCACTCTCGATGCTGAACGTTTGTTCAGGTTACAGCAGGGGTAGGCATCTAGGATCTACCGTAGCAAGGGCAACAACACCGACGCCCAATAGCATATCGCCACCTAAGTGGACTCTTGTGCGCACCCTGCTGAACGCCACAGGCGCATGGCCCAAGCCCAGCCTAAAGTGGGAAATGCCAGCGTCATGCCAGTGGCAACAGCCACTGTGCCCGGCGAAATGCCTGCGTCGATTGCCCGACCTGCAAGGAAGGCGGCAGCAGCTAAAACGAGCATCGAGATCGCTAGCTCGGCGCCGAAGACACGACCCCGAAAACGATCATCTGTGTTCAAGTGCAGCAGGGTTGTCGAAAAGACCCACACAGTGGATGTACCGCAATGCGCCAACACAATCACGACAACCGCAATCCAGACATTCTGAAGATTTCCCAGGCAGATGTATCCAATCCCGCCCAAGACGAAACCAAAAAGGACGGCCAATCTCAGATTGGATTGTTGGTGTCCGCTTATTCGCGTGGCGAAGACGGGGCCGGCGAGTGCTCCAATGCCGCGAGCTCCCATGAGAAGACTCATGCCAAAGAGGGCAGCGCCATCGGGTTTGAGGCCCGCGAGTGGCAGCGAATAGACGCGCGTAGCCATTACGGGAAAGAGCACCCATGAGGTACCGACGATGGAGACGCCTCCTTTCAGGCACACCAGAGCAGTGAGACAAGGATTGTGCATGATATAGCGGTAGCCGGCACGAAGGGCGAACCAGCCTGCAGCGCGGTCTTCGGGATGCCGGCTGGCAAGGTCGGCGTGGAGCTCGAGGAAATGCATTCGACTGATGAGCAAGGCTGAGGCTCCAAAAGACAGCGAGTTAATCACGAATACCGCATCACGGCCGAGCCAGGCTGCGACGATGCCGCCCAAGACTGAGCCGATTGCGAGATCGAAGGACCACGTCGCCGAAGAGAGGGTATTGGCGACGATTACGTTATCTCCAACAACGATATTGGGGATGGAAGCGGTGCGCGCCGGTTCGAAGAAGGCGACCATCACGGTTTCTGCGAACAGCAGCAGGTAGATCAGCCAAACGAACTCGCGAGTACGCACCAGTAGCATGCAAGCAACAATGAGCATCCGCATCAGGTCGGTCGCGATCATGACTTTGCGACGGCTGAAGCGATCGTTCACCAACCCGGCCAACGGTCCAAGCAGTGTGATGGGCAGCACTTGCAAGACCAGCGCCATGGCCACGGCGGAGGCTTTGCCTGTCAGGTCAAGCAGGAGGCTGTAGATGGCCAGCGTGTAAAACCAGTCGCCGTTCTCGCTGACGATCTGCGCGAGCCAGAGTCGGCGGAAATTGGGATTTCCGCGAATGAGCCGAATGTAGTTGGAAGTGCTGACGCCGGTGGAAGCCATCGCTTTGACAGGCTACAGCAGGCGCAGAAAACGTGAATATCCTTGCGCTGTTTAAAGGTGAAGGCGGAGAGGCTTCAGCGTTTCACTGATCCAGAGTGGCGGGGGAATTTAGCCCGCCGCTAGTTCACTCCTGCGGGGTTTGTTATGGGCAGGATGGTCATTGTAGGCTTGGCCTCGTCGCCCATTGGCGGGAGCGGCTGGTGACGCATCGCAGCAACGGCCATGCGGCCCAAATCATACGCGCCCCACAGGATATTTGCACGCCAAATGTCGCTGCGGAAAATTAGAATCTCGCGGCGGAGATAGCGGAACACGTGATTGCCCGGCTTGAAGTTGGCGGACGATGAGCCGGCAGCAAGTCCTGGGACCACGGGATTGCAATCCTGGAGTTGCACAACCGCGATAGACCCGTCGGTGCGCACCAAGTCACCGTTTGCATTCTGGGTGATGGTAGAGATTCCGGGACGCGGGACATAGGCTACGGACTTCACGCATCCGCAGAAGTTCAAATCGCGTATGACCGTTTCACGTTCGTGATCGATGTCCGGCGAAATGTGATGGACGAAACCCTTGGACTTCACAGAAAGGTATGCGCCTGTGTCATGGGTCGAGGAACTCACCCAAACGGGCTCGATGGCACCTTCCGGTACCCATTCCCAAATCCGTAGGTGGTCACGGCGAGCATAACTGTTGAGGCTCTTCTGCCAGTTCATGTCCTCGGGCTTGCCGTCCATCAGCAGAGTAATCATGGGTTGTTGTTGATAACCGCTGTTATTCAGCAGCGCGTAGAAATTCTTGATGAACGAGTGACGGGAGTGAGGGTCGCTGTTGTGCCAACCTGCTTCGCGGAAGGCCGATTGCACTTGCTCTTTCGATCCAAGGAACACCAGATTCACAAGGTCGGCACTGGCCGACTTGAGGGTTGTGGTACGTTGAGGCAACTGCTGCACCCAACTGTAAGCCAGAGATACATCCAGGGGATCGTTTTCCGGAATCGTCCTCACCGGCGCAGGAAGTGATGACATCACGGTCCGCATCTTGAGGCGCATATCAGTGCCCGAGGGGTAGTAGATCTCGGGTTCCGGGAAAATGGGAAAGGTTGCCTTGTAGACGATCAGTCCCATGTCGGAGTAGGGATTCCACGTCGGCAAGTGGATCAGGCGGCTGTTGATGCGGCCCTGAAACGTGTCCGTGCTCATCACTCCGTGAATGACGCCGTTTTTCACCTGCTCGCGCGAGTTCTCGACTTCTTCGACACGCGCGGACATCCGCACGGTTGAATCGTCATCGAGATCCAGCTGGTTGAATTCCAGCTCGAGTGCGGCCGTTTCGTGACGAATGCCCCAGCCCACCTTGTGCGTGCTGTGAACAACGCCCTCGACAGAGGTGCCCATGGGAACCAATACTTCGTGCCCGCAAACCAGGTCCTGTATAAGGACTGCGTGTACGGGATCACCGACTTTTGCGGTGTAGGTGGAAATGGGATCGGTGAGACGAATCCAAAGCGATTGGCCGGCCGGCCACTCGTCACAGGCCAGAGAAACAATGGCAGCGCACATCAGCGAGAAGAATGCGAGTTGGCGCACCACTCCGAGCAGGATTCCCATGCTATAGAATCACCTTCCCCCACACCAGGATCACCAGGAAGTTTCATAATACCCGATTGCCATCACCTATCTGTGAACCGAGGTCGTAATTGATGAGGTTCAAGGGATGCAATCGCAACACTGTTACAAACCCATGACTTAGCCGACTGTTCTTGAGGAAATAAAGACGCCCCGAAATTGCATCGGGGCGTCTCGAGCGAGAACAGACTATCTAGAACAAGTTCCAGAGGAACTGGTTGTAGACGTCGTGGTGGTACTGGACTTCGGGCGCCTTAACAAAGGTTCCCAGAAGGCGCGGGCAACGATCCGCAGCATTTTGCTTGAGCTCGCCGTAGCGTTGCTTCACATCTGCGCCAAGCAGTGTGGTAGTCCAATCCGCATTGCGGAAATTCTCCATGGCGTCGTAGATGTTGTCGGGTAGGTAGCGCTCGGCCTGACGGAGGTTCTTGATCTTCGCGGTTTCGCCCTGAAGTCCCGTCTTAAACACGCCAAGCATGACCAGGTAGGGATTGGCATCGGGTGCGACTGAACGCATTTCCACGCGCATGCTTCTCTCGTTGCCAATAGGAACGCGAATCATGGCTCCGCGATCGACCGGCGAGGCCTTGATCTGGTTCGGCGCTTCGAAATGCGGATCGAGACGGCGGAATGCATTCACGCTGGAGTTGAACAACAAGCAAGTGTCGTTGCCGTGCGTCAGGAACCGATCGATGAACTGCCAGCCAAGCTTGCTCAGCTTCTCTTCGCCCTTGGGATCCCAGAACATGTTCTTGCCATTCTTGCTCACGGAAACGTTGGTATGCATGCCGCTTCCGTTAACGCCGACCACAGGCTTCGGCAGGAAGCACGCAGTCAGCCCAAGGTTGGTAGCGATCTGGCGGCAGATCAGCTTATACAGTTGGATCTGGTCGGCAGCCGCAACCACTTCGCCGTACGAATAGTTGATCTCGAACTGCGACGGCGCGACCTCCGGATGGTCCTTCTCGTTCTGGAAGCCCATCGCGCGCTGCACTTCCGCCGTGGCATCGATGAACAGTCTCAATGGGTCACCGGGCAGGGAATGGAAGTACCCGCCCGTGTTGACGTATTCGAACTTGTGCGTCTCGTGATAATGGCGTTCGGCATCCTTACCGGCAAACAGAAAGCCTTCGATTTCATTCGCGGCGTTCAGGGTATAGCCATTTTTGTCGTATTGTTCCTGGGCGAAGGCTTTAAGAATGCCGCGGATATCGGCGCCGTAGGGCGTACCGTCCTTGTCGATCACATCACCGAAGACAAGAATCTTACCCGGTCCAAACACGTCCGCCGGTCCCCAATAGAAGGCGGGCCAGTCGATATAAAGGCGTAAGTCGCTCTCGCGCTGTGCGGTAAAGCCACGAATCGAAGAGCCGTCGAAGGTCAGGTTGGCGAAGTTCTTGACCAGGAACTTCTTATCGTAGTCGAGCATGTGCAAGCGGCCTTCCAGGTCGCTAAAGAGCACGGTCACGGCCTTGATGCGCTTTTCGTCGGTAAGATACTTGATGCGCTCTTCCTGAATCTTGTGGACATCCACTCGCTTCTGGCGTTGTTCCTTGGCGTGTAGATTCAATTCTTCCAGCTGGTCATAAGGAAGGGCCAGGAAATTACGTAGTTCGTTCGTCGACATGAATCTCCTCTGAATTGGGATTGGGAACCGCCACTGCGATTTGAGAGTTGGTAGGCGATCATATTGAGGTTAACGGATGGCGAATTTCACCTCAAATTAAAAGCGCTAATGCGGCATATTGACGGAATTTATCGAACACCGGCGTACAACTTCGGGGTAAGCGGTAGATTACCAGGGTGCTAAGGTGCGGTAGCCAGTCGTTTGCTCAGAATGATCTCAGCGCCGTGGCGCGCAAATGAAACCTCCGTCATCAGACCGCGTATCAGGGGGATACCCCGGCCATGCGAAAGGCGAGTTGTCTCGAATTTTTTCGGGTCAGCACGCTCCAGGTTAAATCCCCGGCCGGAGTCGCGAATCGAGATCACGATTTGCACAGGGTCGGCGGTCACGGCGCAAAATATTTTCTTGAGCGGATCGTCTTTACAACCATGCAGCGCGGCGTTTGCAAGCGCTTCCTGCAAGGCAACCAGGATATCGATCTGGTCGCCTTCGTCCATTGCTTGTTGTAGGACGAAGTCCATAAGCTTGTCTCGATATTCGGGCACAGAGGCAAGAACCCCGGGGAATTCGAACTCCTGATACCGAACAAGCTGCGAAGGCAACTGGTTCACCGGTGGCTGGACAGAAATGAGCGGAGCTGTCGCCGCGGCCAGCTGATCGTCGGAAGTGGCAGGTTTCTGCTGCTCTTCCTCGGGATTCAACTCTGCTGAAATGTGCACACCTGCATTATGCGTACGCGATGTGCAGTTCGCCACCAAACTGTTTGAGATAGAGGTTAAATTTCTGTGAACTCGACCCTAACTCGAAACTGTTACCGCTTCGGTTACGTCTATTTATTAGACTCGGTTCATGATTGCGAAACGTAAACCATGGCAAAATCAATGTGTATCCGAACTAGCGAGGCTGGCAAGCGTGCCGAATTCTCAAATGACGAAAAATGCCGTGCGCTGCGATGAAAACGATAGGCACGGCCGGGCGACCAGAAACGGATCTCAGGAAATGCTTCGAATCGATATTGAGACGACGAAAACCTTCGCTACTCTAATCTGCGCCGGACAGTTGATATTGGGCGTCGAAACCGAGACGCTGCGAACGATGGTCCAGTCGCGAACGGAAGAGAATATTCGCGTCGATCTTTCCGGGGTGGAAAAGATCGATGCCTCAGGTCTTGGCTTGCTCGTGGAATTGCAATCGTGGGCACGCGAGACAGGCCACATACTTACGTTGATCGATCCCTCCGAGGCGGTGTGGAGACTCGTGATCTTAACCAAGCTGTACAGTACGCTTGAGATTTCCTACACCGCCGTAGCGGCACCTGCTGGCGAGCACGGGGGTATCGGATACGATGAGATGATCGCCTAACTCAGTGCAACCACTTCCAGCTGGATATTATTGAAGAAAAGGGGCACGACTTCGGTCGTGCCCCTTACTGGTTTATAGGCTTCCTTATGCTTACGTCCCAGCCTCCATCACCGGGCTTGATTCAGGGTAGCCTGCTGGCTCGTTTCCTGCACGATGAACGCATTCACGCGGAGACCGACGGGCAGGTCGATTCCGTTGTCCAGCTCAACCAATGTTTCAAGGATCTTGGTGTCGACCCGCTCCGTGGGCTCATCGGTGCGCACGTTCTTGCGCCCCAACTCCTGACCAATGCGGACTACATGTCCAGGGAAGCGCCGAGTGCCGTAGGCATCTGCGGTAACATACGCGGCTTGGCCGAGTGTCAACTTGCTGACGTCCGCCTCATCGACATCAACGCGCACGCGTAGCGCACGCTTGTCGCCGATAGTGAAGATCGGGTCAGGGCTGGTTGAGGAGTTCGAAACACTCTCGCCTGCGCGATGGTGCTTGCGTAGCACTGTCCCGTCGATGGGAGCGCGAATGTAGGTCTTCTCCAGTACGGCGCGTGCCTCATCCAGTCTGGCTTTTGCGAGCTGCAAGTTGGCCCCGGCCATGGCGCGGTCTTCTTCACGCGCATCGGCGGCCACCAGGGAATGATGTTGCGACATCTCGTCGTAACGCGCCTTCGCGACCTGGTACTCCTTTGCATAGCGGTCGGCTTCTTCGCGCGAGATAACGCCGGCAGCAAACAGCCTCTGACGGCGCTCCATTTCCGACTGTGCGTTATTCATCACAGCCCGAGCTTCTTCCACCGTGGAAAGCGCTTCGCGGCGCTCTTGCGCGCGTGCGCCGTTGATGACCTTGCGAAGCTCTGCCTCTTTTTGCTGCACCTCGGCGGCGGCCGACTCTACCTGCGCACGATAGTCGCTGTTCTCCAGCTCCGCCAGCAGTTGGCCGGCCTTCACCTTGTCGCCCTCTTCTGCGAGGATCGACTTCAGCTTGCCATTCAACTGAGAGGCAAGCTTGATGTCCTCCGAGCTGGGCTCCACCCGACCGGCCGCGGCAATCAGAAATTCCGTTGGCACCGCTGTCTGCTTGGTTTGTGCACATTTCACCTGAGTCCCGCGCGCCCAAATCACTCCTGCCGTCAACCCGCAAACTGCCAGTATTGCTAGAACGATTAATGTTCGACGCTTCATGTCCTCACCCAACCTCTCCTACGCGGCGTCCTCTGCCAGCGCTTCTGCAATTCTTCCGTCTTCCATGCTTACAATCCGGTCTCCGAACTCGAGCACACGGCTGTCATGCGTCACCACCACCACGCCTCGTCCATGCGTTTGTGCCAGCTCACGCATCATCTCCATCACATTGCGGCCCGAATGCGAGTCCAGCGCTGCTGTCGGCTCGTCGGCCAGAATCACTCCCGGCGACCCTGAGAGGGCGCGGGCAATGGCAACTCGCTGCTTTTGTCCACCACTCAGATCTGAGGGGAACGAGTTGTACTTGGCTGCCAGTCCGACCTGTTCCAGCAGGCGTCGAGATTCCCCTTTTGCCTTTGCCCCGCGAATACCCTTCAGATCAAGCGCGAGTTCTACGTTCTCGCCGACCGTCAGCGTGGGAAACAAGTTGAATCCCTGAAAAATAAATCCGATGTTCTTCAGCCGCACTGCCGGCAATTCGCGCTCGTCGAGATTCGCTACTTCCCTGCCGGCAACCTTCACGCTGCCGGTGGTCGCACGCAGGATGCACCCCATGATCGACAGCAGGGTTGTTTTGCCGCTGCCGGAGGGGCCCATCAGCAGCACAACCTCGCCCTGCTCAACCTCGAAGTCAACACCGTGCAGCACCGGGACCTGGTTCGGGCCTTCGATAAATACCTTGGTTACATCGCGGACGGAAATCGCCGGAATCATTCGCTACTCCTAGCCGCGAAACACCATCGCGGGATCCAAGCTGGTTACTTTGTTGATGGAGACAACCGCTGCCGTCGTACACATCAGCACCGTCAGGAAGAAAATCCCGATCGCCATGGGCAGAGGCAGATAAATCGCCGCGCCTCCGGTCTGACTGGCTCGTACCACGAAGAAGCTGACGAACATCGCCAGCGCATAGCCGACAACCGCGGCAATGCCGGCCTGGGTGATGATCACACGATAGATGTAGCTGTTCGGCGCACCCATGGCTTTCAGCGTGCCGTACTCGCGGATGTGGTCCATCGTGGTGGCGTAGATCGTCTGCGCCACGACAACCACGCCAACCACCAAACCAAGGAGAGCCGCGATGAGCACAGCCACGCCCGCACCCGTCGTGAACATCCAGTAAAAGCGGGTCATCGCGCTGAACTTCGACGTGGTGAGCACATCGACATCACGCAGACGCGACTGCAGGTCCTGCTGAAGCTTTTTCAGGTCTGTTCCCGGTGCAGCTTTGACCAGGATGAACAAGGTCTGGTCCTCTTCCAGCCGCCCGAATGCCTGCGCATTTTTGAACGTCGTGAACACATAGGGCGTCGTGGTGAAAGCGCGAATACCCTTGGTGAAGCCCACAACTCGAGCGCGCCTTCCGTTGATCTCGAAGATTTCGCCGACGTTCTTTACCCCAAGCTTGTTGGCGTATAGCTGGTCAATCATCACCGCGTCAGGCGTCTTAAGGTCTTCGACATCGCCCTGCACCACATTCCACGGTCCGCCGATCTTGGTGTACGGGTTGAAACCCACCACCTGGACCGACTGCTCTGCTCCATTGGGCGTCTTCCACTGCGCGAAACGCACAATGTACTTCTCCGCAGTGGCGACGCCCGGTGTCGCCAGCACCTGGTAAAGTTTACGTTCCGAGAACGCTGCGCCCTGTTCGATGTATGGCGTGTGCTTCGAGACAATCCACAGGTCGACATTCGATTTGTCGATGATGCTCGACGTGGTCACGGTGAAGCCGAGGAAGAGGCCCATCTCAACCACAATCAGCACCACGGCGAAGACGATGCCCGTCAGCGTGACTGCGAGCCGGACTTTATCGTGCATGAGATTGCGCTGCGCAAGAGGAGGCATGGCTCACTTTCCTCTCAACAGTCCGTGCAACTGCGTGTCGATCATGACCTCCACACGCTTCTTCAGGGGACGCCAGGGGACCCAGTTGTCCTCCGACTTGGCGATCTGCAAAGAGATCACGCCATGAACGCCGGCCCATAAAGTCTGCGCCACCAGGTCAGGGTCCTTGAATTCATCGCGGAAGGCCCCAGCCTTTATTGCTTCCTCCACCGTCGCCCGCAGGAATTCGTACGCGTCTTCTTCCGGATTGCCCTTGCCCTCCAACACCGGGTCCAATTCCAAAATTGGCAGATGCGGAGTCATGAACATCGTCCGGTAGTGGTTGGGATGCTTGCGCCCAAATTCGACATACGCCGGCGCGATCTTCTTCAGCCGTTCGACCGGATCGGCAATCTGCGCCAGCCCTATCAGCGACTGCGCCAAGCGGCGAAAATCTTCGTGGCAAATCTCCCGAAATAACTGATCTTTGTCCTGAAAGTGGACGTAGATCGCGGTGGGCGAGTACTCCACCTTGTCGGCGATTTTGCGCATGGAAACGCCTTCATACCCTTCGGCCATAAACAGTTCGCGTGCAGCATCGAGGATGCGCTCCCGCGTCTCCAGCTTTTCCCGTTCGCGTCGTTCTTTGACTCCCATAACACCAGCACCTTACTTAACAGTGTTAACTAAACACCGTTAACTTACTGCGCGGCGTTACGTATGTCAAGCGATTTTCTGTGAATTTTTCAAAAAATGGGACGAGTTGCTGACTGGTCCCCCTGGCCAAACAAAAGGCAGGGGCTTTTCGCCTAATTGCAATTGCGGTTAGCTAATCACCTCGTCACCGCGATACTGGTCGGCGCCAGATTCCATCCCCTCAGATTCACCTGGGGCTGGCTACTCGCCGAGGCTGGGAATTCGATGTCCACTTCTTTGCTCTCGCCCGGCAGCAGTGACACATAGTTGTCGCTATAGTAGGCCGGCAAAATGCGCGATCGGTCGGCCGCGTTCACCAGTGTCAGCTTGTTTTGAAGCGCTGCGGCTGTGCCGCTATTCTGCAGATGCACGCGAATGTGTTGTGTATCGCCGCTCTTCGCCCACGTCGCGGACACTGAGACGTTGGCGTTCGGTAGATGTGTAAGCGCACGGTAGGAAGCGCTGGTTGCACCCAACCAATACAGGTTTTCCGACAGCAATTGGCCGGTCGCGCTTCGGGCCTCGAGTTTTACAAAGACCACTCCGGTTCCCATCAACGGCGCAAGGTCGAGCTTGAATCCGGGCGTGGTCGCGTTTGCCGTCAGGTCCTTCTTTTCGGTGTGCTGCAGCAGCGATTTGTTGTCGAGCGAATATACATTCGCTGTAATTGTCACGCCCGGTTGTGCTGATGTAGTGGTGTTTACCATGTCCACGTTGAAGTTCGACAGGTCGAGCTGTACGTGCAGCGGCTCGCACGCTTTCTTCACTCCATAAAACGACGCCTGCGTGTCATAGTCGGAGCTGAGTATCTGCCACATGGTGCTGGGCCATGCCGGCTGCGTCATCCACAGCATGCGACCGGAGTTGGGAGCCCACAGGTGGGCGTACATGCCTTCGAAGATCGCGCGGTGCTGGTTATACTGCAGCATCTGCGCTTTGCGCTCGAAGTCCGCCAGGCTTGTGCCCGCACCAAACTCGGTCTCGACTTCACGCATAAAGGGGTCGATCTCGCCGTTCCCGCTCTGGTGCCAATCGTGATAGGCCCACGCATCACCAATAGGCCAGCGGTCTTCTGTCGGGATCCATGCGCTGAACGATTCCAGCGTTGAGAGCGAGACGGTTCCCGTCTCCACCGAGAACCCGTGGTTCCATTGCGTGAAATACAGGGTCGGGTCCTGGAACTTGTACGGCCCGCTGTTTTGTAGATTCACCTGGTTCGAACTAGGCGAATAATAGCGAGTGCCGTCGTATTTGTTGATGACTTCGATCAGGCCTTCGTTGAGAATGGGCGAAGGTACGCCTTCGTTGCGTCCGCACCACATCACAATCGATGGGTGATTGCGAAAGCGCACAATCGTGTCACGCGCGTTATCGAGAAAGAGCGGGATGTCGAGCGGTTCAACGTTGTATTCCTGCGTAGAGGCCCAAAAGTCGTTCCAGACCATCATTCCATACTCATCGGCGAGGTCGTAGAAGGTCTGCTCGGTGTTCTGTCCTACCCAGTTGCGAATGATGTTGACGTTGGCATCACGATGCAGCCGGAAGTAGGGCTCCAGCTTCTCGCGCGACACCCGCTTGCGCGAGTCGTCCATGCCCCAGTTGCCACCACGCGCTGCAATGCGCACTCCGTTTACCTTCAGCACCAAGTAGTGACCCATCTTTGTGTCCTCGACCGAAGTGACCGCCGGTGAGCTCTCGCCGGCAGGCGTTAGCGACGCCGCCCAGGACATCCACCCCTCGCGCCAATCTTTGGGATACTCCGGCGGAAACGGATCCGCTGCTGGAATTTGGCGCATGCCTGCGTGCGTGACGTTCACCACCACCTCGCCGCGTGCACGCGCTGCGGTCGTCGAGACCTCCACGCGGCGCAAATGTCCGTTGTGGTCAAACAGACCAAGTTCGTAGGTCACTTCGCGCACACCGAAGCGTACCTGCTTTGCGTCCGACTCTTTTCCTCCTTCGAAGAAGTCGATTTTTGCCGTGTATAGCTCGGGCTTGCCGTATCCGTTCGGCCACCACAATCGCGGATGCTGCAGTGTCAATTGCGAGAACTCCGCTGGAGCCAGCTTCACCTCGCTCTTCCCCGGGCCGACAGTGACTTCCTTGTTGACCACCACGTCCTCGATCGCGACGCGAACTGTTCCCTTCACCGGCTCGTGGGAAGCGTTTTCCAGCGGCACCGTGATCTCGACGTCTGCCTTGCTGGTATCCGGCAGAGGCAGTTTGGTCACAATCTGCAGATCGCCGATCTTCACCAGGCCGGTTGCGGTCAGCGTGACAGGCTGCCAGATTCCGGTATCACGATCGCGGATTGCCGGAATCCAGTCCCAGCCTTCGGTCGCAACGAAGGTCGGACCGTCGAGACACATGATGCCGCCGTTTTCACCTGGGCCACCCAAGATCGACTGCTCGTGCGGGATCCCGGGATGCGGCGGCGGCGACACCCTCACTAAAAGAACGTTGGTCTGACCTTGCTTGAGGGCGTCCGTCACATCGAAGATGCCGCGAATAAACGCGCCCTTGACGTTGCCCAGCGAGTGCCCATTCAGCCACATCTCGGCGGCGTAGTTGATGCCCTCGAACGTCAGCGTCATCCGCTGGCCGGTCGCATTGGGCGCCTTGAATTCGTTCCTGTACCAGTAATCCTGTTTGTTGAGACTCTCCGGGATGGTGAGATTATTCAGCCCATAGTCGGAATCGGCATAAACGCCGCGATCGATCATCGTGGTCAGCGCCGTCCCGGGCACGGTGGCGACGAGCCATTCCCTGGTGTCGAACCCTGGTTTCGCGATATCTGCCGCACTCGCCTTAACCTGTGGCGCCGCCGTCATCTTCCATCCACCGGCTAGAGTCCAGTGGTTGTCGCTTGAGGCTACAATTTCGGGTCCCTTCGGAAGTGGTAGCGCCACAGGCGCGGAATATGGGGCGCGACTCTTCGGATAGGTCGCCGGATCTTGCGGCGCGCGATATCCTGCTTGTCCGCGTGTTTGCACCGGCCACGGCTTTGCGCCTTGTTCGAAGACGAGCAGCGCGAACTCGGGAGGTGCAACCGCCAGTTGCCTTATCTTCTCCGCTGTCAACGCTTCGCGCACGACGGTAAAGCCTGCGACTTTGCCGCCGAAATGCTGGCCCGTGAATGTCGGCCGCGGCGGCATCGGCAGCGGCACTGGAGGTGCGATTTGCAGCGTCGGAGCCACGCGCCCAAACGCCAGCACACCTTGACCAACCTGGCCGCCATCGCTGTAGAGGCGAAATACTGAGGTTCCGTCGAAGGTTGCCGTCACGAACTGCCACTTGCCCGGCGCAATCGTAAGCGGCGCGCTCAGGCTGTTGTCCACGCCCATCCACAGCACCAACTTGCCGGGTGCAAGTCCGAGGTAGCGCGAATACTCCGCCGACACATCTCCGATGCCGACGACTAACTCGGGTTGCGTCACCGGCGCGTCGAGGTTCACCCAGGCATACATCGTCCAGGGAGAATCGGCGCGCAGCACCGTGTCCTTTTCCATCATTTTCTTGCGAAGGCCATCGCCACCCTGCTCGATGGTCGCGTTGTAAGGCCCGTACACGGGAGGATCGTTGGTGGGAACGATTTGGGCATTCAGGCCGACGCACATAAAGGCCGCAAGAACGGCAAGCGCCGCCAAACCGCGCACACAACACTTGGATGGATTCATGAGGCCCTTTCAGGCAACCGAAGAGTATCGATTTTTTAACAGCAAATCATACAGGAGGAGGTTCGGATGCGAATTTGACGGGAATGTTGAGGCGCGCCGACCGCGATCGCTGGCCGATAGCCACTGGCCACTGGCGACTGGTTTTTACCGGTTCCCAAACGTGATGCTCAACCCTGATGTTGTGCCGTAATCGCTGCCCGAAAACGTCGGTGGAGGCTGGTTGTCCCAGTTCCCGTAGAAGGCAACGTTCCACGACAAACTTCCCGAGATCTTGATGTAATACGTCGCATTCAAATTCGTGTAGACCCGTCCCGGCTGCGAAATGGCCGGCAACACCGTGATCGTGGTGTCCAAGGTTGTTTTATTGAACCGAAACAGTCTTGCCCCGGCCCCTACCAGACCGGTCGCCAGATGCTGCGGGTTCGATATCGCCACGTCATGTGAATATTGCGTCCGCTGAAAGCCAAATCCTCCCATCAGATAAATTTTCACATGGTTCGTATTCGACAGCAGTCGCCCGATGCCACCACCCAGGCTGGTTTGTAGATCGATGTTCTGTTCTGAGCTCTGCAACAGCCCTGCCAGGCCCTCATAGAACCAGTTGTTCCAGCGGAGCAGGCGTTGTGCATCCAGGTTGAGCTGGTTGCGCGTGGTCGCCGTTACCCCAGTGCTGGTAGAGAGTGTGGAGTTATACGAGGCGCCAGCCTGCCAGCGTTCCCGCGGATATGCTATTTCCGAGCCCAGATTGAATTGGGTGGATTGATTTCCTTTCGAGTAGGTAATCCCTGTGTTGATCTGCCCATTGAACCGTTGCCAAAAGCGCTCTGAGGTCGTATCCATCTGGACAACCTTCGGCCGTTCGAGCTCCACCTTCCGCTCGGGAGTCTGCACCACCTCGATCGTCATTGGCCTCCCCTTCTCCGCATTGGCGGTTGAGAGAGTGCCGGTGTATACATTGCCATCTTCCGTTTTCACCAGGAACAGCTGGTTGCTTTC
>DASRAA010000177.1:0-4689 GCA_035638375.1 Binatia bacterium
CCATGGGTCTACGTACCTAACCGCACTCGCACTTCAAAAACCTGCCGTTCCAGCGCAAAAGGATGCGGTCGCTGCTGTACCTTCCGCAGAAGCAGCAAAGCGTGATGGAAACGGTCTTTCAAACGAACGGGGGGCGGAAGGATTTTTTCTATCCCAGCACCTCTGACAGATGTTGTGGTCAAAATAGAACATTTTCAATTTGTGGAGCTATCGGGTCTGAGCTGTTAATCAAAAAGCCGCCATCCCCCAGGACTGGCGGCTAAGTTACCTGCATAACCGTTGGCAAAGCGACGACGCAGGTTCATGTTGGTTATACGATTTAATCGAATCAGACCGTTATTGTCAAACGATTTATTTTTTTTATTGGTTGCGGGACTGCCTCCTTCCTGGGCCAAGGCGATAAAGACTGGATCCATAACTGCGGTTATGGACCCTACGTTTTTCTGCCGGGAACCCGAATCGGCTGGTGGGCGCACCTCACCCCATACCCTTTTCACATTTGGGGGATTGGGCCGCGGCAGACGTTAAATTGAGTCAACCTACTACCAGGTCAACTTGAAGCCGAACTGCGCCTGTCGCGAGGTGGTCGAGGTGGCAGTGATGACGCCAGCCGAGCCTGAGACACCTGTAGGGGTAAACACAATGAGGTTCGGCGTGTTGAAGTTGGCGCGATTCAACAGGTTGAAGATCTCGGCGCGAAATTGAAAGTTGAGGCGCTCGCTGAGGCGAGTGTTCTTGATTGCCGAGAAATCCCAGGCCACCAGACCGGGACCGTATAGTCCGTTGCGGATGGCGTTGCCCCAGAATCCGCTTGCCGGCGGAGGCTGGAGAAAGACATTCGGATCAAACCATTTGATGGGAGATCCAATGATGGGATTTCCATTGAAATTCGGATTGTTGAACGGCCGCACGGGGTTGCGCGTATCTCCGTTATTGGATGGGTTGTAGCTCAGTTGTGCGGTGAAAGGAAAGCCGTCCTGTAGTGTGACGATGCTATCGACGGACCAGCCGCTGACCAGTGCGTTGCTGAAGCCGGTCAATCCATCGGCGAAGCGTTTTCCACGACCAATCGGTAGTTCATAAACGGCACTGATGACGCCGATGTTCCGCACGTCGTAGGTTGCGGGTCCCCAATCTGCCTTGATGTCGTAAGGATTGGCGACCAGCCCCGGAGCATTGCCCGCAGTTGTGCCGTTGACGGAGTCGCCGTCGTCGAGTGCTTTCGACCAGGTGTAAACGCCGCGGAAGGAGAGTCCGTTGGTAAAGCGGCGATTTACGTCAACCTCCAATGCGTTGTAGAGGCTGTTGCCCCACCCAAACCATGTCCAAGTATTTGCGATGCTAGGGTTCGCTCGCGGCGTGCCTGCCTTGATGTAGAACGAATCAGCGGGAACGGGAGTGCCGGCGAGTCCTGCGGGAAAAGTGCTTGGGTACGTTGCCGGACAGGGTGACGCCGGACAGATCGTCGGGAATGGTGTGTTGGCGTCTATTCCGACGATCTCGTGATAGCCGTGGGAGCCGACATAACGCAGCGTTAGCGTGGTATTCGGTGTAAGTTGCTGCTCGATGCCCAACGTCCATGAAATCAGTGTCGGCATCTTCAGGTCGGGCTGTACTCCTCCCGGTACCAGTAAAGCTTTTGATGGGACAGGCGCAGCCGGATCAATCGGAAGGTTGGAAACTGGTAGTGCAGCTATGCTGTACGTTGGATTGAATGGAGCGTTCTGATCCATGCGATAACCAAGCGCGTCTTGTAGTTCGTTGTACATGCCGAAGCCGGCACGTAGCACCGTACTCCCCGGATAAAGGCTCCATGCGACCCCGACGCGAGGTTGGGGCAGGAACTTCGCGTTGTTGGTTGTGAACGCGCCGCAAGCGACTCTGGGCTGGCTGGAGATGACCCCGTCTGTGAAGGTATAGTTGGCCGCCCGGCAGTGTGCTTCGTTCCAGCCGGTTGAAAATTCTCCGCGGAAACCTAGCGTCACCGTCCACGAAGGATTCAGCCGGATCGTGTCCTGTGCATAGAGCGCTCCAAACAGCGAGCGCCAATTCATCTCCGTTGGCGCGGGATTATACAGGAAGCTCGATGTTACGCCCGCCAGAAATGTCTGCAAGCTGGTGAATGTCGCTTGTCCATATTGGCTAAGTGCCAATGTTTCGTTGCTCTGAAACTGTTGCAGCCACAGGCCGAAATCGAGTTGATGCTTGCCGCGCGTCATCCCCACGCGATCTTCGTAGGTGAACAGGTTCCGAGCCAGCCTCAGGTTGCTGCCGTTGTTGCTGCCTGCCAGTCCTATCTGCGCCTGCGGATTTGATGCGGCGCTCCCTCCCACCACCACCGCGCCCACCAGCTTGCCCACCAGAAATCCCGGCACATTGGCCGCCGGCGTGCCCGGGGTAGGCTCGCCGGTGAAGAAATACCCCGCCCGCGAGAAGCCAAATCGCGCGACATTCAACAGCGTCGGTGAAAAGACGTGCGTCGCCTCCAGGCTCAGCACCTGTTCTTGCAGGCTCAGAATGTCCGTGCTGTAAGGGTTGATCGTCGTCGGAGTGAAGTCGTTGCCGCTGTCGATGGTGTACGCCGCCGAGAAGCTGTCCTTCGCCGAGAACACATGGTCCACTCGTGCATTCCCGAAATACTCCCGGATCGTCTGCAGCGGACTGCTGAACACCTGCGCAATTCCGTTGAAGTCTGGCGCGTTTGCTGGCGGAGTCGGCCACAGATTTAACAGCGGCTGCACGCTCGGCACTGCGGCCGCGCGCGATGCCACATCGGGCACAAACGCTACCGAAGTCTGATGCAGGTTCTGAATGTAGCCCTCGAAATTGGCGAAGAAGAACGTCTTGTCCTTCTGTATTGGGCCTCCCAAAGCTGCCCCGAACTGATTGCGCTGAAACAGCGGCGCCGAGCCTTGATCGAAGTAATTGGGTGCGTCCAGCGCGTTGTTGCGCAAGAACTCATACACCGAGCCATGATACTGATTGGTTCCCGATTGCGTGACAATCGTGACCTGCGCGCCCGGACGCTTTCCGTATTCAGCGCCGTAGTTGTCCCGGAGCAGGTTGAACTCCCGCACCGCCTCCACACCGATCAAGTTCTGGCTTGGTCCGCCCGGTTGCATGTTGTTTTCGGCAGCACCGGTGAACTCCACGCCATTCAGCAGGAAAAGGTTTTGCTGCGGACGATTACCTGAGACGGCGAAGTTATTGCCCGTGGTCGAGTTGGAAACTCCGATTCCGCCGGTCTTCTCCCAGGTAAAATTCGCCACCCCCGGATTGAGCATGAGCAGCAAATCGTAGCTCCTCCCGTTGAGTGGTAGCTCTTTTACTTCTTTCTCACCCACCAGCCCGGAGATGTCTTGCGAGGTTGCACTGACCATCGCGGCATCGCCCTCGACCTTTACCTGCTCGGTCACTTGCCCTACCTTGAGTTGGAAGTCCACCGTGGCGCTCTGTCCCACAACCAGCGCCAATCCGGTGTGAACCTCTTCCGCGAAACTTGCTTTCTTTGCGCTAAGGTGGTACCGCCCGATAGGCAATGCCAGCAGTTCATAGAAGCCTGCGTCGTTCGTAACCGTCGTGCGAGCGAGTCCGGTCTCCTGGTTGGTTGCCGTAACGGACGTGCCAGCCACCATCGCACCGGTCGGGTCAGTAACACGTCCCGATAAGACGGCCGAGACTTGCGCATCAATTGAAATCGCTG
This sequence comes from Binatia bacterium, assembly GCA_035638375.1. GTDB lineage: Bacteria > Acidobacteriota > Terriglobia > Terriglobales > Acidobacteriaceae > DASRAA01. Next base: position 3,704 of record DASRAA010000177.1, read on the forward strand.
ACAGGCAGAACAGAAGAGCAAGGGCAGCACTCCAAAAACGCAATTTGGTCAGCACGAAGGGCTCCAGTTGTTTCCGAGTCATCATGAATGGGAAATAGGCAGTTACTTCCGCCCCCTCTTCTGCAAGATTGACTACTCTGGCGGACGCAACTGCCCTTCCGGGCTGTGCACCACTCCCCCGAAGAGCACGGGCGACCGGAATGAATCGATTTAATCGAATCAAATCGTCATTGTCAACCGATTCAGTCGGGAAGGATAATCATCACTTCAGTGGATTTAATCAGCGCCGCAGCGATTTGACCTTTCTTGAGGCGCAGTTCACGCACCGCATCGGCCGTAATGACTGAGGTGATGTGCTGTTCACCAATGGAGAGGGTGACTTGGGCGAGAAGCCCACTGATCTTGATGTCGATGACGCGCCCGATGAGCTGATTGCGTCCACTGATGCGGCGGAAAGTGCGGCGCCGCTTTTCAATGGAGCCGGAAGAAGTGATGCGGGGCAACAGGCGATCCACTTCCGCTTCCGGTATGCGGTGATGCCCACCGGCGGTCTGAGTGCTCTTGAGCTTGCCCTGATAGATCCACTGCTTCAGCGCGGAATAGCTGATTCCCAACACTTGAGCAGCATCTCGCGGGGTGTAGAACTTAGGCATAAGCGTTCGTCTTAAACCTCGATACCAAAGCCAGGCGGCAGGTGGCAGTTCTAGGTCGCGCCTGAGGCCACTGATTCTAACCCAGTTCAGGCTCACCCCTTGAGGTGCTGGTGAACTCGTCCCAGAAGACGACTGATTTTCGGAAGTAGGCCTCGTTGGCTATGTGGCAGGAGGCGGTTGAACGGCCGGGGGCAGCCGTTGTCGGTGCGAGTCGCCTGCGGCAGACCGTAGAGGCGAAAGGCGGTTGGTCAACGGCTCGATACGCGCCACGTAAACCCACTCGCATCAGGATGGATGAACAGTGTGCTCGTCGTGTTGTTCGCCTTGATCACG
>DASRAA010000178.1:0-3580 GCA_035638375.1 Binatia bacterium
CATCAAGCGACAAATGGCCGAAGGTCATCTCAGCACGGAGGATGTTGGGAAGATAGCCGCGCGCGCCGCTGTAAAGACCGTGGTCTTGAGCCATCTGACATGGAAAGCGGACGATGATTATTCGACTTGGGCGGACGAGGTAAAGAAGCACTTTTCTGGCCCAGTGCTCATTGCCAAGGACCTGAAGGAATTTTGACCGTCCTGAATGACCGCTCCTGGCACATCGCGACGCTTCGTTGCGATGCACCGATTGGGTCCTATTGGAGGCATAGCGGACATGCCAGGAAGCGTCGCGAACGTCCGGGTGCGACGCGACTGACCCCAACCCGACATGGGCCGCCGAAATTTGTTGTGGTGCACAATAGGCGTCGCCTCGAATGTGATAGCCTCGGACCCGAAGTCTCGGCTGGAGGGAAAGCCCCATGAGGCGGCGCAAATTCATCGCGCTGCTCGGAAGCGCGGCGGCGTGGCCGCTCGCGGCGCGAGCGCGGCGATCGGCAATAACGGTGATCGGATATCTCAGCTGAGGACGGAGGAACCAATTGGCCAACAGCCCCGCCAGCCGCCGCAATTTCATCAAAGCTGTGGGCGGGAGCGCGCTCGCAACTGGGATAGGCGCCAACATCATCGTTCCAGGGCGGGCCCGGGCCGCGAGGAAGACCCTCAAGATTCTTCAATGGGTTCACTTCGTCCCTGCCTACGACGCGTGGTTCAACAGCGAGCGCATCAAGGACTGGGGAGAGAAGAACGACACCGACGTAATCGTAGACAACATCCACACCGCCGGGATTCCTTCTCGCGCGAGGGCTGAGGTTTCCGCCCAGCGGGGGCACGACCTGTTTCTCTTCAACTGGCCGCCTCCCGCGTACGAGGACCAGGTTGTGGATATGAGCGATGTCTACCAGGAATGCGAGCGGAGGGTAGGAAAACCGATCGATCTCGCGATCAAGAGCACGTACAACCCGAAAACGAAAAAGTACTTTGCCTTTTCCCCCTCGTTCACCCCCGATCCTGTGAACTGGCGACAAGACCTGTTTTCCCAAGTAGGGCTGTCCAAGGGCCCGACGACATGGGACGAGGTCCGAAGCTTCGGCAGTAAGATCAGGCAGCAGTCCGGCACTCCAGTAGGGATCGGCCTCGCCCAGGAAGAGGACACGTCGATGGCGCTGCGGACTATCATGTATTCCTGGGGTGCGCACGAGCAGGATGAGGCGGGCAATCCGGTGCTCAACTCGAAGCAAACCGTCGACGCCATTAAATTTGTCAAGTCGTTATTCGAGGAGACAATGACACCGGATGTCTTCACCTGGGACACATCCTCTAACAACCGCTGGATGCTCGCCGGCAAGTGCTCTCTGGCCGTGAATGCCATCTCGATCACCCGCGAAGCGGAGAACAAGGGGATGACGGACATCTCGCGGAAGATCCAGCTGGCGCGGGCACTTAAAGGCCCGGTGCGTGCGATCGGACTCGAGCACGTGATGAGTTGCTACGTCGTCTGGAAGTTCGCCGAGAACATTGCCGGAGCCAAGCAGTTCCTGGTCGACTACACGACGGACTTCAAGCCGGCGTTTCTTGCGAGCCAGTTCTATAATTTCCCCTGCTTCCCGAAGACCGTTCCCGATTTGAGGCAGATCATTGCCTACGACGACCGCGCGCAGCCGGCGGACAAGTACAAAGTGCTCGAGGACGTCCTAAGCTGGGCCACGAACGTCGGCTACCCCGGACACGCCAACGCGGCCATTGATGAGATCTTCAGCACATGGCTGCTGAACCTGATGTTCGCGAAAGCGGCGGGCGGAGCGCTAAGTCCAGAGGAGGCCCTTAAGGAGGCCGACACCGCGTGCAAGCGTATCTTTGCCAAGTGGAAAGACAGAGGACTGATCTAGCTTTTGAGTGACGAGGAAGGTTTGTATTCCTCGGGCGATTGGGACAAGGCCCACATGGCGTTCTGGCTGAAGCAAAGAACGAGGCTCGGAGCGGGCGGGATAGCTCTGGCACTCTGCTTTCTCATCGCGCCAATCGTTGCCACGGCTCAGGGTCAGCAGATTCCCCGGGTCGGATTTCTGTGCTGGGTGACCTGCGGCGACACCTATCACGAGGCATTTTGGCAAGCACTGCGGACGCTCGGTTATGCCGACTACAAGAACATCACCTTTGAAAACCGTGCTGCGGGAGGCGATGGCGCATCGCTCGATACTCTCGCCGCTGAGCTCGTTAATCTCAAGCCTGGCCGTTATCGTTGCCGATACGACTCAATCCGCCCGGGCCCTCAAGAAGGCAACTAGCACGATTCCACTCGTGGTGGTCGCCGACGATCCTGTCGGTTCCGGGCTTATCTCCAACCTGGCACGGCCGGAGGGGAACATCACGGGCCTGTCGTCTGTGGCTTCTGAGTTGGGTGTGAAACAGCTGCAACTGCTCAAGGAGGCGGTGCCCGGGGCCTCGAAGGTGGCCGTTCTCGGCAACCCAGTCAATCCAGCCACGGAGCTTCGGCTGCGCGCCATGCAGGCTGCGGAACGGGAGCTGGGCGTAACGCTTCTGATGCTCGAGGTGCGCACGCCCTCTGAGCACGAGAACGCTTTCGCGGCGTTGGCCCAGATGGGTGCCGATGCGATCATCGACATTCTCGGTGCGGCAGACCGCAGCAACTCCGCGACGACTGGACGCGTCGTGCAACTGGCACTGAAGCACCGGCTTCCAGCGATTTACCAATCGGAAGATCTGGTCGTCGAAGGCGGCCTCATGTCTTATGGGCCTAGGCTGGCCGACGAGTTCCGACGAGCTGCAACCTATGTGAACAAAATACTCAAAGGCGTAAAGCCTGCTGATCTTCCGGTCGAGCAGCCTACGAGGTTCTATCTCGCCATCAATCTGAAGGCCGCCGCGGCAATCGGCATTGCGCTGCCAACGTCAACCTTGCTGCGCGCCGACGAGGTGATCGAATAGAGACACCGCTTTGCTGCATCTGCTCACAGCCGCTTGTGGCACTTCGCGTCATTTCGCTGCCCTGCAGCGCTTCGGTCGCTTTCGGAGGCGAAGCGGACATGGACTAGCCGCGCCTGCGTCCAGGCGGGTTATAAGGTCGCAACTCCAAGAAGCGCGAGCTTTCTAATCGGGCTTTTGCCATCGCTCTAGCGCTTGGGTGGCGTGCCTGAAGCGGCAATTCAGACGGCAGCTTACTTAATTAGAGCTACCCGGATGATGGTGCCGTTGTTCTTGCCGGTGCTACGCAGGAAATCGATCGTTACTGGCTCATTTCCGGCGAAGGCATCGCGCAGAAGTTGCAGCATGCCCTCACGAGCGGGCTGGTTCTGGTCGTTGCGCAGTTGAAAACCGAACCCTTTGCCCGGCTGACTGTCGAGCTGGATGACCGCTTCAACGTCCAAAAAGTCATTCGGGGGGCCGAAACCGGTACCCAAGTCGTGGACCCGGAGAAAAGTGATCCGCCCCTGCGCCTCCAAGAGGTCGGGCGTTGCTAAGCATTTCTGGAGATCTCCTTCCGCGGTGTTGAGTGCCGCTTCTGCGGCCGCGAGGCGTGCTCGCACCTGCGCCCTACACTGTGCTACCTGTTGTGGCG
>DASRAA010000179.1:0-4662 GCA_035638375.1 Binatia bacterium
GCCGAAAACTTCGTAGCTGGCCGCGATTAGCCAATAGATGAGCGGCGGCTTCTCCAGGTACACAACTCCATCGAGCCGGGGTGTCACCCAATCGCCGGAGGTAATCATGTTGCGCGCAATCTGAGCCTGCACAGCATCAACGTCGTCTTGAAGCGACGGAGGTGAGATTGCGCAGGCGAGGTAAACGGCAGCGGCGACAAGAATTACGGCCAGATAGATCCGCCAGTTGCTGCCGTCAGCTTGGAAAATCGTGCGATCCAGAAAGTTGGTCGATGAAGACTCAACTACCGGCTTGGGCGGTTCGGTTAAGACAGTGTCAACACGAATATTAACGCTATTAGCTAGGTAAGGCATTCGAGGTTACGCGGCGAAACCACCATTCGCCAGAGAAGCCGTGCGCAGGCGCTATTTCGCAACTTATCAGGATATCAAGATCATTCCAGCATTGTCCCACCGCATAACTCGGGTGGTATAGCATGGAACTATGTGTCGAACTTACTTCTTAGCCATCGAGGCTGCGCTGGCCTGATGGATTCACATAAACACCTGCAATACAAGACGTTCGCGATGATTCTCATCATGATCATTGCCGGGCCTTTGGGTAATGTATTGTTGGGCAAAGGGATGCGCGGCTTGGATACCGGCTCGGTCCGGTCCGCGCCCAACCTGTTGAGCGTTGTCGCGCACGTTTTTGTCACCCCAACAATCTGGCTCGGAATCGCTTCACTGCTGGCGTTCTTTGTAGCCGATCTTTTAGTGCTGTCGTGGGCGGATTACAGCTTTGTGCAACCCGCTTCCGCGATGGCATACGGAGTAGTTGCATTTCTTTCGATGCTTCTGCTGGGAGAGACCGTTACTCCTTTGCGCTGGTTGGGAATCGTCATCATCTGCCTGGGCGTCTTTATTGTTGGCCGCACTCACCCACGTACCACTCAACATCATTGGCACGATCAATAGCATGCTGAAGTTCATCTATTTCTTCATGATTGTGGTAGCCGGAACATCCGGAGAACTTTGTGTCTCTCGCGCGATGAAACAGGTTGGCGAAGTGAAGAACTTTCGCCCCTCAGCTATTGTTGGCGTGATCGGACGGGCACTGCGAGTGGGTTGGATGTGGCTTGGTGTGGGCCTGATGGCCGTGGCCTTTTTCTCCCTGCTTGCCATCCTTTCGGTGGAGAAGGTCAGCTTCGTCGTGCCGGTGACTGCGTTAAGCTATGTTGCCGGGGCCGTCGGTGGTCGGTTCTTTTTGGGTGAACGCATCAGCCCCGGACGTTGGACAGGTATCGCGCTGGTTTGCACCGGCGTGACCCTCGTATTCTTGGGGAAGGGATAGACATCCATGGCGTACCCGGCGACACGATCGATGCCGCAGACCATCGCGGGCGTTGGCCGCACACTCGCCTTCGACGAGTTTCTCTCCCAGGCTTTCGCTGCTTTTCGCGCGGACAAAGTGCGCGCCATGATGACAGCTTTGGGCATGGTCATCGGCACGAGTTCTCTCATCCTGGTGGTCACCGTGGCTGTGACCGGGAAGCAGTATGTGCTGGCGCAAATCGAGAATATCGGCACCAATCTTGTCTGGGCTGAATATCGCGGACTGGTCAATGCCGGCGCGACAACCTCGATACGCGACTACATCACCTTCGAAGATATGGAGGCTGTTCAGCAACAGGTGCCGGCGGTGAAGGCTGCCACTCCAGTGCTTAATCTTCACGAGCGCATTAGCGTACTTGGGGGCAAAGAAAAAGACGTTCTCATCCTCGGTGTGGCCCCGAACTACCAACAGATTCGCCGCATGGTGGTGGTAGCGGGCAGGTTTTTCGATGACAACGATTCCGACATGTTCGCCAAGGTGTGCCTAATCACACAGAAGTATGCCGAGCAGCAATATGGCGGCGCCGATCTGGCGCTTGGCAACACCATCAAGATCACGGGAATTCCTTTCGTCATTATCGGCGCATTCCGCGAGAGCATGGAAACCTTTGGCCGCTCGGAAATCCAAGACGATACGATTCTGATTCCCTACACGGTAGCCCGCCGGCTGACCGGAACCAAGGCAATCAACCAGATTTACTTCACGATGTACAACTCGGAGAGCGTGCCGGCGGGAACACAGGAGATTCTTCACGTCATCAAATCCCGCCACCGCCCAGAGTCGCAGTACAACGTCGACAATCTCACTGACGTCCTCCAGGTGGCTGAGAAAACCGCCAATGCTTTCACTGTCATCCTGTTGTTGTTTGCAGTGATTACGCTGATTGTTGGCGGTGTTGGCATTATGAACATCATGCTGGCGACCGTGAGTGCCCGAATTCGCGAGATCGGCATACGTAAAGCCGTGGGCGCAACGCGCCTGGAAATCGAGTTGCAGTTCCTCATCGAAGCGGTCCTCATCTCGCTGGTTGGTGGACTCATTGGTACGTTAATAGGCGTAGCCATCCCATTCTCACTACGCCTGTTCACTGACGTTTATTTGCCGGTGCCGTTCATGGCCGCGGTGATTGCAATTTTGGTTTCATGCTCCGTGGGAATTTTGTTTGGTACTCTGCCCGCAAGGTTGGCAGCCAGACTCGACCCCATCGAATCGCTCCACTACGAATAGTGTGATTTGGGATTGTGCAGCGGCTGAGCAGACGAGCTGGATTAACGCCGCCGTTCCAGTCTGGACTTCGCTGTGCTGTCCCCGTTTGGCCGGCTCGTTCCGTCGGAGGATGCAAAGAGGAACTCCTCGATTTCGTCGATTCGTGTCTCCGCGTCGTGATACCCGATCTCAAGAAGAGCGCGAGTATATCTTGGCGTGAACAGCAGATAGCTCATCAAGTCGGAGCATGCCGCCGCATCACGTCCCAAGCCATTCACAAAATATTGGATCAGGTAGGGCATGTCTTTCTGGTGCTGTCGCGCCAACTCCGAAAGATCTACGGACGGGGCGATAAGCAACGTGGCCAAGGGACGAATTCGTTCGCAATCTTCAATCCCTAATTGGCTGATTTGACCATTGCGCAACAGCTTGTTCAGGCGGTCAAGGTGTTCAACGTCAGTAGCCAGGTGGTCGAGGAACATGACGTTGAACAGCACTCCCATGACTTGCGCCAGCGAGGGCTCTTCGTTGCTGGCGGCCTCTTCCTGGTGCTCAAGAGTCTCACCCCGAACCCCAACGCGGAATACTCGCTCCGCACCCAGGCGAATTACAGGACTCAGCGGTTGCTGTAAGCGCAAGCATCCATCGCCAAAATATGCAGTTCCTTTCGCAACCTTAAGACGTACCGGCTGAAAGACCAGGGGAATCGCCGCCGACGCACAGACGTGGTCGATCGTGATCTTGGTGGCCAGCGTCACCCGGCGGCTGCGATTCCACATCGGGTGACCCTTCGCTCCCTGGATAAAGAGATAGCTCTTGCCCGAATTGTAATTGGTGGCCGAAATTGCCAGCGCGTAGAGATAACCGCGCCGGATATTCTCCTGGATCCGGTTGCAGTCCATGTGACTGCTGAGGAATTGCCGCAGCGGCGTGGCGTCGAGAAGGGAACGGGCGTTACCACCGCCCAGTACCGCCCCAAAAGAAAGGTCCAGAATCCAGGTAATGGAGTTGCGGGCCTGTGTCAGCAGGTCACAACGGAAGATATCTGAGGGTCTCACCTCAGCCCAAATGTGCGACAACATCTTCGTTGCGATGGAGAATTCATCACTGCCCACAGCCAGTGCGCAACCGTTGACAGAGCCTGCAGACGAGCCTCCGATGATGGGAAATGGGTTGCCGGTACGTTGTACCAGGGGGATTTCGCCGATACGCTTGAGAACGCCGGCCTGGTAGGCTCCGCGGGCGCCTCCGCCTGTCATCACGAGGCCAAGTGCGTTCTCCATGATTTTCGCCTCTGGCGTGCTGGGTACGTTTTGGATTCTATTCCGGCGCAACTTGCGTTGCCGTGATGTTCGTCTCACTCCACATGTGATTCTCGTAAACTCGCAGTTAGGGGACGTGCCACCGTGATTGCAGTGGAACGTCCCCTTTCGAGTGCCGGCCCACCTACGATGGTTATGACGACAAGTGGGGTCGGCACGATTTCAGTTCATCTTTCTTACGCGGTCGCGGGTATCACCTTCGGCTTGACCGTCCGCGGGCGCTTGCGTGCCACCTTTTTCGTCGGCGTCTTCTTCGGCTCAGGGCGCCGCGTCACCGACTCGATCACGGCCTTCTCTGCTTCAACGAAGCTACGGAAGCCTTCGCGGGTCAGGTCAGGAATCTCGCGATACGGTACCGTCGGCATCATCTTCGCCGCTGTGCCCGCCGCTTTCAGGCTGACATGAATCTGCCGCGCTGCAACGTCCATCAGCTTCTTCTGTGCGTCGATGAAGGTGTCTGCCGCCTCTTCGGCCAGCTTCGTCATTTCCGTCTTCTTGGCCTTGGTCACTACGGTGTCCTTGCCCGCCGTCAGCTTTGACGTCTCCTCGGCCACCACATGCAGGAACTTCTTCTGCGCCTGCACGAAATTCTCCAGGCCAGAGCGGGCCAGTTCGATAACCGTCTCGCCCTCATATTCATCACCGGCTTTAATAACTGCGAGGCGCTCGTGCACCTGCTTGCCGGCATTCTTCAAGTATTCCATCTGCATCTCGACAAAGGTGTCGATGCCACGATGCATGGTATTGATCAAGGCATCG
>DASRAA010000180.1:0-10221 GCA_035638375.1 Binatia bacterium
AACCTACGGTTAACCCTGTACGCCAGTTACACCCCTTGTGGTGTAATACTTGAACTAGGACGTCGTTGGGCCGGGGTGAAGGTTATGTTGGGAACGGTGGCGCTGGTCGTGATCATTACGCTGACGGCGCTGGCCGTAGTGCTGTACGCTGCGTATTGCGAGGCGGGCGAGGACCTGCCGTGCAAGAAGGCACGCCACGACGCTCATGCCACGAGTGCGGGTGCAGCAGCGGATGCGCGGCAGGTGAAACCGTAAGCGCGGGATAGGGCCGTTTCGATCCGAAATATTGGCAGTGAATAACCACCGAAGGCACGGTGCGCTTGTGGCCTGCGCAATCAGCAGTTGCACTTCGAGCAAGGTACTAAGGGAGAACTGTGTATGAAGACGAAGTATGCATTGTGCACGGCACTGGTCACTCTATTGGGTACCTGCGCGGTGGGACAGCAGGTATCGGTCAACTACAACCACAACGCGAATTTCTCGCAGTACCATACGTACGCCTGGGGTTCCAACAACAAAAACCAGATCCAGAACTCAATTCTCGCGCAGGTAGCGCAGCAGGACGTTGAAGCTGCCATGCAGCAGAAAGGTCTGCAGAAGGTGTCGGAAAGCCAGAATCCGGACCTGATCTTAACTGCGAGTGGAGGCGAGCGGGAGCAGACCTCTTGGAATGCATGGGGCATGCGGGGAATCGGCGGCGGAATGGGCGGCATCAGCCCGCAGCAGAACGTCCTCAGCACGATGGTCATCAGCCTCTACGACGTAAAGCAGAAAGAGCTGGTTTGGCGCGGCATCGCCCAGGACACGCTCAGCAACAACGGCAATAAGAACCAGAAAGAGGTCGAGAAAGCCGTTGAGAAGATGTTCAAGCAGTGGCCGAAGAGTTAGTAGGAGCTATTTGGCCGAGATTTCTGTGCCCGGAGTGCGTTGGCGCGCTGCCCGGGCCGTAACTTTGTTGTCACGCAGATTGGCGATTTAGGGGAATTCGATGGCGTTTACACGGGAGCGGTGTTTTTTTGTTGCGGTAGTGGTTTCGATCTTGGTTTCTCTGGTGGGGACGAGTGCGGCGGGCGAGAAGATCCACGTGAACTATGACAAGTCGCTGGATTTCACGAAGTTCAAGACCTACGGGTGGGCTCCGCATGGGGCGGTGGCGCATCCCATGCTGGCGCTGGATCTGGTTGGGGCGATCGAACAGGAGTTGAATTCGCGGGGTATGACGAAGGTTGCAACGAATCCGGACATCATCATCGCGGTGTATGGCGCCGTTGATTCGGAAGTGAGCATGACGTCGAACAACCCGATCTACAACGCAACGGGCGGGATTCCGCCCTTCGATCCGAGCATGACATCCCCGGGAAACTCGCTGTACTGGGACGGGTATTACGGGAACTCGACGGTGGTGGTGTATCCCGGACAACTGGTTGTGGACCTGGTGGACTTCAAAAACAAAAAGCTGGTGTGGCGGGCGGTAGCCAAGGAAGCTGTGAGTCCGAATAATCCTGGCAAGCTGGAGAGCGAAGTCAACAACACAATCACCAAGATGTTCAAAGATTACCCGGTTAAATAGCGGATTCTGCTTTGCGTTCGGACCAATGCCAGGCCTCCGCGAACCATCGGTAACTAGATCATAAGCCCATAGAAATTTTGAATTGGACTCTGCCGACAACCTGGGGCAGACTTTGCCGGAAGAGGCATCCGTGAGCCTGGGTGAGGTTTGTCCTGCGAGTTCCAGCGGTCGCTCGGTGATGAGCGGACCAGCTTTTCTGATGTGTCCTCCAACCCTTTACGATGTTCAGTACGTCATCAATCCATGGATGGATGGGAACGTTAATCGTTCGTCACGCGAGCGCGCTGAGCGGCAATGGGAGGCGTTGTATAGCACGCTGTCTGACTTGGCGCGGGTAGAACTGGTCGAGCAACAAGCCGGGTGGCCAGACATGGTGTTTACAGCAAATGCCGGTCTGGTGTGCCATGGAGTGGTTGCGCTAAGCCGCTTCCTGCACGCTGAACGCCAGGGCGAAGAGCCACACTTTCGCAAATGGTTTGATGATTCAGGACTCAAAGTTCGCGAACTACCGAGTGACGTGCCGTTTGAGGGCGAAGGAGATGCGCTGTTCGAGGCCGATAATTCGCGGCTATGGGCGGGACACGGCATGCGTAGTCGCGAGTCGAGCCATGCGTACCTGCGAGAGTGTTGGGGAGTCGAGGTGATATCGCTGCGGCTGGTGGACTCGCGTTTCTATCATCTGGACACATGCTTTTGCCCTCTGTTCGGCGGCTATGTTCTCTATTATCCAGAGGCGTTTGATGCAGTGTCTCAGGCAAAGATTGTTTCTCGGTATCCGGAAGAAAAACGTATCGCTGTGAGCCTGTGCGACGCGTTGCGTTTTGCCTGCAATGCGATCAACGTGGGGAAGACGATTTTGCTGAATGAAGTCAGCTCCCAACTGTCTGCGCGGCTGGAGGCGCTTGGTTTTCTAGTCATTCAGCTGCCGTTGACGGAGTTTTTGAAAGCCGGCGGAGCGGCGAAGTGCCTTGTACTCCGATTGAGCGACATGGAGGCGACGCACGGACTGATAGCGTTGCCACGGCCGGCAGTGGCTTAGGTCAGTGAGCCGCTTGACGCCGCTTGAAAGCATTCCCTAGTATCCAAATTCAGGATGTTTCGCTTCCTGAGTGTTCCTGCTCTTCTTTTCGCGAGCCTGCGGATTTCCCCTTCATCTTTCATTCTATTGGTGCTAATGACTGGCGCCTATGCTCAAGCACCTGCCAAGAGCCCGTCGCTGCAGGTCGCCAATTTCGTTGATATTGCGGAGAGAGCCGGGCTCGCGATGCACAATGTCTTTGGCGGTATCGACACAAAGAAGTACATCATCGAGACCACCGGAACGGGCGTCGCGATTTTCGATTACGACAACGATGGCTGGCCCGACATTTTCTTCGTGAACGGAACGACGCTGGAGGATATGAAGGCCGGACGGAGCGGGCCCACGAATCACCTCTATCACAACAATCACGACGGCACGTTTACGGATATGACAGAGAAGGCGGGTTTGCTTGATGCGACCGGTTGGGGACAGGGCGTGTGCGTTGGCGATTACGACAACGACGGCTGGCAGGACCTGTACGTCACATACTATGGCACGAACCGGCTGTATCACAACGAGCATGGAGTGTTTAAGCTGGTCAGCGAGAAAGCCGGGGTCGCGGGAAACGGCAGGGAGTGGGGCGCAGGGTGCGCCTTTGTGGATTACGACCGCGACGGAAAGTTAGATCTGTTTGTTGCGAATTATGTTGACTTCGATGTGACCACGGCGCCCGCTCCGGGGGATAGGCCGTCGTGCATGTGGAAAGGCGCTCCGGTGATGTGTGGGCCGCGGGGGCTGCCGCACCATAAGAACATTCTCTACCACAACCGGGGAGATGGAACTTTTGAAGACGTCACAGTGAAGGCCGGAATCGACAAGACCAATGGGCATTACGCTCTGGGTGTGTCGACGCTCGATTACGACAATGATGGGTGGCCGGATATCTATGTGGCGTGCGACAGCACGCCCAGCATCCTGTACCACAATAATCACGACGGAACGTTCACCGATGTGGCAGTGGTCGCGGGGGCTGCGTTCAACGAAGACGGTCGCGAACAAGGCGGCATGGGGACGAGCGTTGGAGATTATGACGGCGACGGCCGCCTGGATATCTTCAAAACGAATTTCTCCGACGATACGTCTACGCTGTACCACAACAACGGTGATGGCACGTTCAGCGATGTGACAACCCCGGCGGGATTGGGGCTGTACACGAAATATCTCGGCTGGGGAACGATGTTTTTCGACTTTGACAACGACAGTTGGCCGGATCTGCTGCTGGTGAATGGCCATGTGTATCCCGAGGTTGACAAATATCACCTGGGCAGCAACTATCAAGAGCCGCGACTCCTCTATCGGAATAGCGGTGATGGGACATTCAATGATGTGTCGGAGCGGGCTGGGCCGGGCATCACAACGCTGGCGTCCTCGCGCGGGCTGGCAATTGGGGACCTGTGGAATACAGGGCAGTTATCCGCAGTGATCAGCAACATGAACGATCGGCCGAGCCTGCTGAAGAATGAGCAGAAGTATCCGGGGCACTGGGTCGCATTCAAGACGGTAGGGACGAAGTCGAACCGCGACGGAATTGGAGCGCGGATCACGATCAAGGCCGTCAAGCGGTTGTTGGTGGATGAAGTGCGCAGCGGATCGAGCTATTACTCGCAGAATGACATGCGGGTACACTTCGGACTGGGTACGGTGACGAAGTTGGATTCCGTGGAGATTCGGTGGCCCAGCGGGTTGACGGAGCGGTTCGATAGCGCCAGCGTGGATAAGATCAATGAGGTGAAAGAAGGGACGGGGGTGGCGGTGAGTGATCCGCCACGCAAGCCGTGAGGACTGAAGTTCATTCCCACTCTACCGCCAAAGGGAGGCGGGTAAAGGTGGGCACCCGAAACCTCGTCGACAACTCAGTGTTTTGACTTCTTGATGCCGGGCAGGACTTCCGTTTTGATGATGCCCTGGCCTTCCTTGATGTGAACCAACTGATTCACTTTCACGTCTTTTACAGTGTCGATCTGGCCGCTGGGCCAGCGGACTTCGAGAACATCGACCTTCTCGGCCTTGCCGAGTCCGAAGTGAATGCGCAGATCGCTTTGTGAGATGTAGCCGCCGCCGCTGCGGACTTCGTCGATTTGCTGGTGAGGCTTCGGTTCGCCTGTAACGGTAGTGATGCATCTGAGGCGAGCCCCGATAGCGCTGCGATTGGATTTCACGCCGATGCACTTTACCTTGATCCAGTTATTGTCGAGCGTGGAATCGCAACGAACGAGCTGAGGCAATCCATTCACTGTGTTGATTGCAAAGTCCACATCGCCATCGTTGTCGAAGTCGCCGAAGGCACAGCCGCGAGAGGCGTTGGGGACCGTGATGCCGGGACCGGCGTACTGTGTGACTTCGCGAAAGCGGCCGTTACGCGTGTTCTTGTAGAGCAGTTTTTTCTGCGGGTATCCCGCTTCCGTGGTGAGCTGTTCGACCTCAGGATAGACGTGGCCGTTGCAGATCAGAAGGTCGGGCCAGCCGTCGTTGTCGAAGTCGAAAAAGCCGCAGCCCCATCCGAGATATTGGGTGTGCAGGCCGAGACCTGCCTGAAATGTGGCGTCTTCGAAGTTCCAGTTTCCCAGGTTGCGATAGAGAGATGGAGTATCGCCGGCGAAATTGGTTTTCACGATGTCGAGGTTGCCGTCAAGATCGTAATCGGCGGCAGAGACGCCCATGCCTGCCTGCGGCTTTCCGTCCGCGCTGAGTACGCAGCCGGCCTCGAGACCGACCTCCGTAAACTTGCCGTCTTTCAGGTTCTTGTAGAGCAGAGACTTGGTGGAGTCGTTGGCGACGTAGATGTCGGGCCAGCCGTCGTTGTCGTAGTCGGCAACGCAAACACCGAGTCCGTAGGTGCCATTGACCTTAGTTACACCCGAAGTTTCGGAAACGTCAGTAAACGTGCCATCGCCATTGTTGTGATAGAGGATGTTGGTGTCGCCGTTCAGTCCCGGAGGGCCGCAGGCCACCATGACCGCTTTGTAAAGACAAGGGCCGCTCTCGGGAACGGGTGCAGTCTTGAGATCAAGATCGATGTAGTTGACCACGAAGAGATCGAGCTTGCCGTCGCGATCGTAGTCCAGGAAGGCACAGCCCGTGCCCCAGCGAGTTCGCTTGCCTGCAACGCCAGCTTTTTCGCTCACATCCGTGAAGGTGCCATCGCCGTTGTTGTGGTAGAGCACATTCTTGCCGAAGTAGGCGACAAACAGATCGTCGTAGCCATCGTTGTCGTAGTCGCCGATGCAGACGCCTTGTCCCCATCCCGAGTGCTTGAGGCCGGCTTTGAGAGTGACGTCGGTGAAAGTAGCATCGCGATTGTTCCTGAAGAGATGGTTGAAAGGCTCTTCACCGGGCGGAAAGCCTTCGAGGCGCGTACCGTTTACGAGAAAGATGTCCAGCCAGCCGTCATTGTCGTAGTCGTAAAAGGCGACGCCGCAGCCGGTGGTTTCCAGCAGATACTTGTTCTTGTGTTCTCCGCCGAAGATTGTTTTCGCATTCAGTCCGGCGTCTTTGGCTACATCGAGGAAAGTGACGCCGAGATCGCTTGGCGAACCGGTTGCGGGCTCCTGGCCGAAGATGGGTAGCGGCCGGGCAAGCGAAAGCACATCTGAGAACGTCAATACCAAAGCAGAGCGGCTGAGAGACTTGAGGAATTTTCGGCGGGACTTATGCAAAAACAGTACCTATTGATCTCGCTGAGTGCTCAATTATTGTGCTGGACGCTCCGGAAGAATTGCAAGTTGCGAGCACACCTCAGGGGGGCTAAAGCCCTAACCCAATTGCAATGCGGTATCGGCACGACTAAACGTCATGATGTGATAGAAAACGATCACGCATGTGAGTTTTCTCGGGTACTGGAGCAGTGCACTGATACGAACCGGGGATAATCGTGGTAGAGTGCGGCGGCATGGGCGCGGTGAAGAAAACGCCAAGCAAAGCTAAGAAGCCAACTACGAATCGCGGTGCGGAGGCGCAACTGGCCGGATTTCTGGCGAAATATGATCCGGAGATTGAAGCCTTAGCCAGAGAAGCACGCAAGCGGATGCAAGCGCGACTGCCGGGCGCGACAGAGCTGGTGTACGACAACTACAACGCGCTGGCGATCGGGTACGGCCCATCGGAGCGGGCCTCGGAAGCGATTTTCTCGATTGCCCTTTATCCACGATGGGTCAGCCTGTTCTTTCTTCAGGCGAAGCGGCTGCGCGATGGCAGCGGTCTCTTGCAAGGAAGTGGCAAGGTTGCGCGGCACATCGTTTTACAAAGCGGAGCAGATATCGAACAGCCTGCTGTCGAGGATCTCATCGCACAGGCATTGGAACTGGCCAAGGTTCCTCTCGATCTAAGCTCGCCACGACAGTTGGTGATCAAGTCGGTGTCAGCCAAGCAGCGGCCACGACGTCCGACGAAGTAGCACAGCACTGCCGCCGGGTAGCACCACACGTGGGCGATGCGCTAGACTCCTTTTCTAGCTAGCACTTGCAATTTGCAGAATCTGATCAGGAGGCGCTTGGTGCGCAAGTTTTTCGCTCAGCTGATAGGGTTATTGATCGCTCTCTCGTTTCTCGTCTCTTATGCTCCGGCCCAGTCCAAGAAAGCGCCTGTCGATGCCGAAGGTCATCAATGGTGGCAGCATGCCGTATTTCAGGAGATTTACCCGCGCAGTTACATGGACAGCAATAACGACGGCATCGGCGACCTGAACGGAATCTCTTCGAAAATGGAGTATCTGAGGTGGCTGGGCGTGGATGCAATCTGGATTGCACCCTGTTTTCCGTCGCCGCAGGTCGATTTTGGATATGACGTTTCGGATTACGAGAACATCGATCCGATGTACGGCACAATGGCCAATTTCGACAACATGGAGAAGATCGGCGAGCAGAACAACATTGGCATCGTGTTCGATTTCGTGGTGAACCATACGTCGGACAAGCATCCGTGGTTCGTCGCGTCGGAGTCATCGAAGACCGGGCAATACGCCGACTGGTATGTGTGGAAGAGCCCCAAGAAAGGGGATCAGCCGCCTAACAATTGGCTTTCGACATTTGGCGGGTCGGCGTGGCAGTTCGTTCCGGCGAGGGGCCAGTTTTACTACCACTATTTTTATCCGCAACAGCCGGACCTGAATTGGCGCAATCCGAAAGTTGCCCAGACCATGTATGACACAACCCGGTGGTGGTATAAGCGCGGCGTGGTGGGCTTTCGCCTGGATGCGGTCGACACCCTGTTTGAAGATCCGAACCTGACGGATAATCCCATCAAGCCGGGCAAGAATGCCTATGGCGATCCGGAGATGGAGGATAAGTACAACAAGAAGCTGCCCGAAGTGCACCAGGTCATGAAGGGCCTGCGCACAGCAGCCAACGAATACAACGCGGTGCTGATTGGCGAGACGTGGACCACAAACGTTTCTGAACTCAAAGACTATTACGGCCAGAACCACGACGAATTGCAGATGCCGATGGATCTGATGTTCACGGAATTGAAGCCGCTCTCAGCAGATGTATTTCGCAAGCACATTGGGGCGGTGTATTCCTCGGGTCAGTGGCCGGTATGGGTAATGAGCAATCACGATATTCGGCGGGCGTATTCGCGATTTGCCGATGGCAAGCACGATGATGACATCGCAAAAGTGATGGCTGCGATGTACCTCTTCCTGCGCGGCACACCCATCATGTATTACGGCGAAGAAATCGGCATGCAGAACAACGATCCGACGCGGAAAGAGGACGTGAAGGACCCGATCGGGCAGTTGGGCTGGCCGGAACAGAAGGGGCGGGATGGCGAGCGCACTCCGATGCAGTGGGACACCAGTCCCAATGCCGGCTTTACCAAGGGCATTCCGTGGTTGCCTGTGCCGATGACGTATGAGACGCACAACGTGGCAACAGAAAAGGCTGATCCGAATTCGATCCTCAATTTCTACAGGAACGTGTTGACCCTCAGGCACACGAACAAGGCGTTGCTTGATGGGGATTACGTTGCGATCAATCCAAATGACAGTAATGTGTTCTCATACTTGCGCCGCTACAAGAACGAGGCGGTGCTGGTGGTGCTGAACATGTCACCCAATCCGCAAACCATCAGCTTTGATCTATCCAAACAGGGATTCCCGGCAAAGCAAGCGAAGACGCTGTTGGCGACGAATAAAGCCGCCGGGACGCAGGAGTTGTCCAGCGTTTTGCTGGAACCCTACACCGTGTACATCGGAGAGCTGACCAAGTAGCGAACTGGAGAGGCGCGAATTGTCGAGGCAAGTTACAGGGCTGTCTGTGTGTGCAGTTGCTGCGTGTATGTTGTGGTTCGCCTCTGTGCCTTACAAAGCCTCGGCCCAAACGCCGACCGCGTACGATCTGGCAGGAAAACTCGTAAATCCGCTTAAGATGGCGGCGGGAAAACCCGCGGTTCTGATTTTTGTAAGGACCGATTGCCCGGTGTCGAATCGTTATGCCCCAACAATTAAGGGCTTGAGCCAGAGCTATGCGGGCAAAGTGCAATTCTTTCTCGTGTACCCGGATAAATCTGAGACTGCGGCGAACATCGAGAAGCATGTGCAGGACTACAGCCTGCAAATGGCGACGCTGAGGGACCCACAGCATGCTCTGGTTCGGGTGGGGCAGGTCGAAATCACGCCAGAAATTGCTGTGTTCGACGGTATCGGAAAACTGATCTACCACGGGCGGATCGACAACTGGTACCAAGAGTTCGGCAGGGCGCGTCCAGCGCCAACCACCCATGAAATGAATGACGCGATTCTAGCCGCATTGAGCGGAGGCCCTGCCCCGGCATCTGTGGACGGCGTGGGATGCTACATTTCGGACCTGAAATAAATGAAGTCGAAGATTCTGTTCGTCGCAGTTGCCGCGGGCCTTCTGTCCTTTAAAGGGTTATCTGCTGGAGGGAATGAGCGGCAAGTTACTTTCAACCGCGATATTGCTCCGATTGTCTATCACTACTGCTCTTCGTGTCATCGGCCAGGAGAAGCCGGACCGTTTCCTCTGCTGACCTACCAGGACGTCAGGAAGCATGGGCACCAGATTGTCGCGGTGACGCAGACACGGTTTATGCCGCCGTGGTTGCCGGAACCGGGTGAGCTGAAGTTCGCCGACGAGCGACGACTGACCGTCGAGCAGATTGCCACGATTCGGAAGTGGGTGAACCAGGGCATGCTCGAAGGCAAGCCTGCGGACTTGCCGCCGCGTCCGAAGTTCGTGGAAGGCTGGCAATTGGGTCAGCCCGACCTGATCCTGAAGGCTGAGAGACCCTATATGTTGCCGGCGAGTGGTATCGATGAATACTGGAATTTCATTCTGCCGGTACCGATTGACGGGACGCGGTGGGTGCGCGCGGTGGAGATCCATCCGGGCGACAAGCGATTTGTGCATCACGCCAATGTGTACGTCGACCGCTATGAGACGGCGCGAAGGATGGAAAAGGAGCAGGGAGCGGGATTTGGAGGGATGGAGATCAGGATTGATTCGGAGACCTTCGATCCCGACAGTCATTTCCTCTTCTGGAAGCCGGGTACGGTTGCGTCGAACGAGCCGGACGGCATGGCGTTGCGGCTCGACAAAGGAACAGACCTGATTCT
>DASRAA010000181.1:0-2269 GCA_035638375.1 Binatia bacterium
TGATTTCCTCTTCAGGCGATAAGCAGTAGCGCTCGGTTTCGAGACTGGAAAGCCGCTGCTTGACTGCCTCGATCTCTTCCAGCTTTGCGTTCCACCGCCGTTCCAACTCGCTGGCTGCAAGTCGATTGCGGGCATCCACCGCGTCGTACTGTTCGAAGGCCTTCCTCGCCTCATACACCAGTTGCTCGAGCTTGCGGGATAGGGCGGCACGTTGAGCGGTGCCGCCGGCACTCAGTTCTTCGATAGCTCGCAGACTGGCTTCCACCCCCAATGGCGCGATCGCCTTTAATAGTTCTTGTCCTACGCGCCGGTCTACCGAGCTGCCGCCGAAGCCGATGCAATACTGCCCGCCATCATCGTAGTCGCCTTTGCAAAGGTAGCGTGCATGGGTGCCACGGCCGCCCCAATACCGTACTTGCAGCTTGCGTCCACAATGTCCGCAGCGCAGGAGCCCGACCAGAAGACCCTGGCCAGCGCGAATCGCCGTCATCGATTCGTCCCCCTCCCAGTTCACCGAATTGCGCCGTATCATTCGCTGATTCTCTTGGTAGGTTGCCCATTCAATATAACCTACATGATGATCGCGGATGAAGACGCGGCACTCTTCGGCGGGGCACATCGCGCTCTGACGTTTCTCGAGCCGACCTCCTACCAGCAAGGTCGTTACTGGACGCCGTCCCCAAACATAGGCGCCGGCGTAGAAGGGATTGCGTAAAATGTCGCGGATGAGGCTCTGCGACGGAATCTTCCAGATCAGCCGCGTTCCCTGTATGGGATTGACCGGTAGCTCCAGGTCGTGATCACGGAACCATTGGAATGTCTGACGCACGCTCCACAGTTCTCGAAACTTGGCGAACACGAGCTGGATCGCTTCGCAGACCCGTCGGTCGGGATGAAACATGATCTTACCGACGGGGTCGCGGGCATACCCAATCGCAAGCCTTTTGAACAGTTCGCCGCGGCGGGCTTTAGCCTCCTGACCTGCCAGCATTCGTTGGCGTAGAACCTTGAGCTCGACGACGCTGAGTGTCCCTTTGATACCCAACACCAACTGATCATCGAGATTATTCAGTTCGTAGACCTGTTGCTCGTCAGCGATTAGCGTTCCAAAGATCTGGCATACCTCCAACAGCCGACACCAATCTTTGTCTGTTCGGGATAGCCGTGATACCTCTCTGCTGCCGACGATTCCGACCTCTCCCAGCGCTACCGAGCTGAGGACGCGCTCAAAGCCTTCCCGCTGGGCGGCGGCAAGGCCCGCGCTCGATCCCAGATCACTATTGATGATCTCGACCTCCTGCCAGCCCAGCGCACGCACTCGTTCGGCCATCGCATACTGGAGGAGTTGACTTTCCTTGTTCTGTCGTACTTGCTTTTCGCTGGATTGCCGAAGGTAGACGATCGCCTTGCGAGCCAGATGCTCCGGTTTGATTTTGGGATTGTGCAAGAGCTCTATCATTTCCTCTTCTCCTCTCCTCGTGAAACACCGCTACTAGAGCGCGGGCCATGAGATCGATCAGATCGGCGCGTGTCGCTGCGTCCATCGGCACGGCGCCGCATTCGCCGATCATCAAATCTAAAAGTTGAAGTTGCACCACGATGACCTCTCCCTCGCTTCCGCTAACGCGCGGTCGAAGGTTATCGTGGACAGGGTGAGTCGAGTTGTGAGGCGATCAATGAAGCGAGAGATAGGAGGGCTTGCTTACTGAGGCGCGGTCGTTGCGAGATCGTGATCTCGGCACACTCCGGCAGGAGCATCCAGATCGGAATCTTCAGTCGTCTCCCGGCTGGATCCATGACACAGACCGCGCCATCTGCTCGCTTTGGTCTGCGCAGAATCCGCAGGGTAACACCATGGAGCGGGTGAAAGGGGTAGAACACCTGAACATCTGTACTATCGGCGCTCAGGGTATTGTGGGCGTGGGTGCCATCATCCACACGTGCATATGATCGTGCCGGGCGGAGGGCTTTCACTCGATAACAAGCGATGGGTCGCCTCCCGCTCCAACTTCCTCGTCCATGTCAACGTCCTGGCACGCCTGTTCGGGGGCAAGATGCTGGCGATGCTCGTGCAGGCGCATGACGCCGGCGCGTTGAAGTTCTTCAACACCCACGCCGGACTTGCCGACAAAAGCACGTTCAAGCGCTTCATCGCCCCACTGCGGCACATCGACTGGGTGGTCTATTGCAAGGAGCCGTTCGCAGGGCCCGAGCAGGTGCTGCGCTATCTCTCCCGGTACACCCATCGGGTCGCCATCTCCAACCGTCG
>DASRAA010000182.1:0-35330 GCA_035638375.1 Binatia bacterium
GGATAGTGATATTTGACGAAGCGCAGCACTACCGAATAGATTTGGACGCTGGTTGGAAGAACTGGGACGATGTGAAGAAGTTGAAGGACAAATGCGCCTTACGTCGTAGCGTCAAAGGGTTCCGCACATCCCCTGTTATCCGATCTCATGCTGTCGCCCAGCAAGCGTATGCCGCCCGATGTACGACGCCCGCCATTGATCCCTGTGGATCACCAAACTATAACCATGTAGGCCTATGAAGGTCGGTAAAGTCGTGAGTAGGCATGTGAGATGCCATTTCTCTAACTACCTTTATCTCCAAGAATATCCATGATTTGAGACGGTCATGCTTAGGTCTTCTAAGCTGCGGGTTGCTGGTTCGATCCCAGCCGGGCCTACCATCTTTTCAGTCAGTTAGCACTTGCAGCCCCCAACCGACTGGTAGCTCTATAACCGCCAAGTGCTAGATAACTGAGGCTTCTTGACACTTCGAAAGTGTGAGGAAATCACCGATGATTCGGCGCAACAAGATTAGTTTGCTCGTAGTTCCGCCTCTCGCTTGCGCCCACGGCGTATCGAACCGTTGGCGGGATTCGAACCCGCAAGCAGGTGCGTGCAACTCATGGTTGGCGAGCCCATTAGACTTGCGGGTTCCTTTCTGGGATCGCCCCAAGCGCGGCCCATGCGCCACTCAGGTGTTTTGACCGCACGTTATCGCAAAACTCAGCAAGTTCTCAAATGACGTGCATCACCTCGCGCAGTAAAGTGGGCATGAGTCTTTCGGGTTGAACAATCGCCGCCACTCGTCTCGGAGCTTCTCCGACTAACCTCTATCCTAAAGGCGGCTCGATGAATCAGAGATTGGATAAACAGCCTGCGCTGAATCTGTCTTTCTCCCCCTCCGCAGCAGGACGAGGGGATGACGTTGAAATACCCAAAATACCCAAACGCGACTCGCTTTCTAGAGCGAAAATCTTCATTGAGGTCACCGCAATTGTGTTTCTCTTGCTAGTACTCGTCACTTTTATGATGACTGGGTTACACAATCTCTTTCGATGACAAAAATCCTCGTCTTCGACGGTGTCGTTTACGAGCGAACCGGTGCTCCGAGACTCCGAGTTTACCCTTGCACCACACATACAGAGCTTGCGATGCCGGCGCCTCGAGGCTGATCCGAAGATATAGCTCGGTTTCCTTAGCCTTCTTCGTCCGGCGGTCCTGCGGCACCAGCTAGGTCTTGTGGCTTAATTTTTTCGACATTGAATTTTGTCGCGCGCTCCCGCATCGTCTTGAGCACTTCTTCGAGAGCCGGGGGTTCGCCTTTGATCCAACGGAGCGGGTTGATGCGCGCCACCACGAACGACCGCAGGTATGGGCTGACCAGACCACGTTCCTTCAACTTTTTTACTGCTGCTGCGACTTGTCTTCGAGTTCAAGCGCCATGGTGGCGCGCTTCTCGTGATCCTTTAGCGCCGCACGCAGCGGCTCATCAGTAAAAAGCTCCAACCGCCGGAGTATCGGGTGGTAAGCACCACCACCAAACCGCGACGCTCGTTCATAGCAAATGCCGAGAGTGACCAGGGCGGCTTCATCGAGGTAGAAAGCGAAATTGGGACTCGGGATGCGTGACATCTTCGTCTGTCAACCCACGGTAAATGCGGATGACCTCCAGTGAGCGCTCCTTAAGGTTGTGAGCCTTCTCGGTGTTGAGCGCCAGGATTTGCCATGCCACTTCGCGGTCCGGCACGACGAGCGCAGTGATTGATTTTGCTCCCAGGCGACGCATAGCTTCCAGGCGATGCCGGCCGTTGGGGGTCCAGAACCGGTCTTTTGGAGCAAGAACCGCAATGATCGGGTCGAGAAAACGCCCGGTCTTGTTGATAACGTCTGCCAGCCGTTTGTGGTGAGCATCGGATAGATCTCGTTGGAAGGGTGTGGGTTCGACGGCATCGATCGGCAAGACGGACAGCAATACTATATGGCCAGCAAGGGGTTCCTTGTACGATCCCACAATGCAGCCGCCGGCATTGGCGATTGCCTCTGCGGCTGCCGCTGAGGCTCCCGTCAGCTGCTCGATCCGGCATTCCTCCGGACCAAGACCCTTCGTCCCAGGTTTCGCTTTGCGAGGCAGACGGCGGGCTGGCGGACGCTTAACCATAGCAGGGACTGTACTCCAGTTCTGCGCGAACGTCTTCAATCCCCAAGCACCGTCACCAAGACTATGCGTTGGCGCCCGCGAACGTCGCATTCTAGATGAAAGATCTGCTGCCATGTCCCAAGAACCAACTTGCCGTCCGCGATGGGCACGGTCAGGGACGGTCCTAGAAGTGTTGCCTGCAGGTGGGAATGGCCGTTGCCATCATGCCAGGTTTGTTCGTGGCCGTAATTTCGGCTTGGCGGGATCAGCTTATCCAGGAGGGCGGGCATGTCTCGCTCTAGCCCGGGCTCAAACTCAATGGTGCCAACCGCCGCCGTACTGCCGACGTTGAAAATGTTAACGGTCCCAGTTCTGATGCCCGAGGAACTCACGACTGCGGCCACTTGGTCCGTGAGGTTGTGCATGACCCCGTGCCCTTTGGTATTGAGGAAAATCCGCTGTTGGTAGCTCATGTGTATGACCCTTGCGATGTTGCTTTCGAAAGCATAATCGTCCATGCAGTCACTGTTTCAAAGCTGTTCCACGATTCGATGCAAGTCGGCATCGTTTTGAACAACCTGATGAACGTAGGTCACGCTGTTCCGCAGAGCGACGAGCTTCGTGACATCGCGGTCGATCGGATGAGCTGCTGGGGAGTCGGCAATTGAAGCTAGCGCGCCTGGTTACAGACTTATGCGGCCGGCCCCTTGTCTTCGTGCGATTGATTGCAGCAAGTGTGCACTGTCTCGCGTAAAACTGAGCTGCCTTCGCCCAGCTTGATCTGACCACTCAAGTCCACGATGGTGATGTCTTGGTGCTGTCGAGTGCTCGCTTTCATGCTCCCGGAAGCCTCCTGGCGAATCGCACCTGTCGGTCATTTAACTCGCCTACTCTCTGAGCAATTGATTGCAGAAATTTTGCTCTTTCCAGTCCCCTCAATCCTTCTTTCAGCCTTGAGCACTTATCCCGGTGTCGTGTCCCAAAAAGCACTAGCGTCACTCATTCCTGTCCTTGGCCTGCCAGCTGCAGCTTGGGCCCGAATCGAGATAGGTACTCGTGAAGCCACTGGACGGTTCTGTCCAGCGCATACTTTGCGATCCCGACCTTCTAAAATTGATCCGCTACTGAATCAAAACCGCGTCGATGATAGGGGCAAGTGATGGCAGATATGCGCGTTCTCGCGGTTATCCTGCTGACTCTAAACACCGGCTGTGCGCAATCCGAGCAAAGCAAAGTGGAGGCGGTGCTCAAACAAGTCGAGCACGCCGAGCAAACGGGTGACTTCAACGCGTGGGTGCGGCTGTGGGTGCCTGAGAAGTCAGGCGACTCGAAAAAATGCGGCCCTATTTGAGAGCGCGTTCGGAGGTGCAGTATCGGGCAATGAAGACTTTCGTTCAGGGCGATCAGGCTGTGCTCCTCGTACATGCCGCCTCAGACTCTTTCGTCACTATGACGCTCCGAAGAGAGGGTGGGCAGTGGAAGATCCAGGACCAAATGTGGAGAGATACTGCGCCCGACGCGAACTCGGTTTATGCATTGGTGCCCCCCGAGCCAGGCGTGTTTGCGCGCGCCGGATCGCCTTGGGACCAGGTCGCTTCTTCAGGAATGGATCCCAGCCAGGCGGTTCGCCAGGGATGGCAGATGAAGGCGGTCTTCGACGAGTCCTACCTATACATCCGGATTGAGTCGAGCACGGAGCTGCCCACACCAGGAAGCACTATTGGAAAGCCACCCGGCGGTTGGCCGGTCCTTAAGATCGACACCTCAGACGCAGGGGAGTTTGTCCTCTATGACGCGGTCAACATCGGAGACCAAGCGACCTTTGATGAGCATGGCAGAGCCAACAGCCACCGCCCCTTCGCTGCCTATTCAATCCGCCTGGAGCGCAACGGTCACGAAGTCTTCTCCTCTTCGGCCGATTTACATCCCAGCCCGCTGGTGGAAGTAGCAGGGCGAGACTATGATATCCGCATTCCGTTGGCAACGATGGGCATCATGGATTCGCACGCAACCCGGATGACGATTGGCGACGCGCAATGGCCAAAAAGCGCAGTCGTGAGCATCGCGGTCCAAAGGTACGCGCACTAGCGAGCAGATCGTCAGTAATACGAAAGTTGACCGGAAACGGTTTTCGGGAGATCAATTTGATTTCCGCAAAGGCCGTTTGCGATTCGATATGACGCTCACAAACTGACTAGCGTCTTACACATTTGTTTGTGGGGTGAGAGCACTGCGGATGGAACTGCGAGGTTGTGAATGTTGCTCAGTGAAATTCATTTCGCGCTACGGATGATCCAGCGGGCGCCGGTGTTTGCAGCGACCGTGATCTTGACGGTCACGCTTGCGATTGTGGCTAACACCACGATTTTCAGCGTAGTGAATTCGGTACTGCTGAAGCCATTGCCGTTCAACGATCCACAGACGCTAGTGCAAGTGGCGGAGAAGAACGACAAACTAAAGCTGCCGATCTTTGGCTCGTCGGTGCTGAACTTCGTGTCGTGGCGGGAGCAGTCGCATAGTTTTGAAGCGCTGGCGGGGGTGGGCTTCAGCAATTACACCCTGAGCGGTTCCGGCGAACCTGAGCAGTTCTTGGGCAACACGATCAGTCCTGCACTGCTTCGCGTACTGGGGACTCCACCGCTGGCTGGGCGGGCGTTTGCCGATGAAGAGGAGAAGCCAGGAGCATCGGCAGTTGCGATGATCGGCGAAGCCCTGTGGCGGAGCCGGTTTGGCGGAGACCCAGGACTCATTGGAAAGACGATTGATCTGAACGGCACGCCGACTACGGTGGTGGGCATTGCGCCGCGAGGGCTGAAGCTGATCTCCGGCGGGGACATCTACACGCCGCTGATTGTCGATCGAGCGAAGGAGATTCGGCTGAGTCATACCATTCAGACATATGGGAGGTTGAAGAAGGGCATTTCGCTAGAGAAGGCGCAAGCCGAGATGGATACAGTGTCGCGGAGCATGGGGCAGCAGTATCCGGAAATTAGGGATTGGGGAATTCACCTGGTGAGCACGTTCGACACGTTTGTGGGCGCGGAGCTGAAAACGCGCCTGCTGGTGTTGTTTTGGTCGGTGATGCTGGTGATGCTGATTGCGTGCGCGAATATCGCGAACCTCCTGCTAGCGCGATCGGCGACGCGCCAGAACGAGATGGCGATTCGCACAGCGATCGGCGCGAGCCGCGCGCAACTGGTACGGCAACTGCTGCTGGAGAGCGTGATGCTCTCGCTGGTGGGCGGAATTGTGGGATTCGGCGGAGCAGCATGGATGGTGCACGTGATCAACGGAACGCTTACACAGGGTGTGCTACCCGTGTCGAGTGTCGAGCTCGACTGGAGCGTGCTTGGGTATGCGCTGGGTCTGACCATCCTGACGGGGCTGGTTTTTGGCATTGTGCCGGCGTGGCGCACGGCACGAGCGGACGTCAATTCGGTGCTGAAGCAAGGCGGGCGGGGATCGAGCGGGCGAGTGTCGCATAGGCTACGCAACAGCCTGGCAGCGGTTGAGCTGGCGCTGGCGACGGTTCTCTTGATCGGAGCTGGACTCTTCTTGCGCAGCCTGATCAATCTGGAAAGCGTGCGGGTTGGGTTTGACCCGCGGGGGCTGCTGACATTTCAATTAGGGCCGCCGGTGACTAAGTATCCGCTGGACGGAAAGGCGCAGCAGTTCTATCGCGCGCTGCTAGATTCCCTGCAGTCCATTCCGGGTGTGAAGGCTTCAGCGGTAAGTTCCGGAATACCCTTTGGTGCAGGCAACTACAGCACTCATCCGATGCTTACGACGGAGCCGTCGGTGCTGCCACCGGATGCGAAGGTGCCGATTGACTGGCGCAGTGTGAGTCCGGGCTATTTCAAGACCATGGGCATACCGTTGCTGCGCGGGCGCGACTTTACCGATGCGGATGGAGCTGCGCCCTCCCAGCCGGTAATGATTGTGGGTCAGACGACCGCACGGAGGTTTTGGGGCGATGGGGATCCGATTGGCCACACTTTGCGGCGGTCGGCGGCTCCGGCGATTGCGTTTACTATCGTGGGCGTGGTGGGCGATGTTCGCGACACCGCACTGAATCAGGAGTCGCCGACGCTCTACTACCCGACGGGTTTTCGGGTCTGGCCGCTGATGGATGTGGTGGTGCGAATGGATGGGCCGCCGGAGGCGCTGCTGCCGTCAATTCGACAGAAGGTGTATGAGCTCGATCCGGAAATCGCCTTGGCCAACACCAAGACGATGGAGCAATGGCTCGCGATCAGCGCCGCTCAGCCGCGACTGAATACGATGCTGTTGAGCACCTTTGCGACGCTGGCCTTGCTGATTGCGTCGATTGGAATTTATGGCGTGCTGGCGTACTCGGTGAGTCAACGAACACAGGAGATTGGCGTCCGTATGGCGCTGGGGGCCACACCGAAAGGCGTGCTGCGCATGACGCTATTGGAAGGCGCTAGAGTCGCTGCGATCGGTATGGGCTGCGGGTTGGTGGTAGCCATTGCCCTGGGACAAGCCGTATCGAGCCTGGTGTTCGGAGTGAATGTCAGGGACGTGGGGACGTTTGCGCTTGTGATAGCGACGCTGGCTGTCGTGACGCTTGCAGCGTGTGCGATTCCGGCGCTGCGAGCGTCGCGGGTAAGCCCGTTAGTCGCTCTGCGGTACGAATGAATGGACGGATGGTCGGCAAACAAGACAGACTGCGACCAAATGACTTCTGGATTACGCGTGACTTGGGACAAAAAGGCCTTCAGGAATTCCACTGCCCACCTTTTCCCATTGCTTGATGACCTTGATGGCAAACAGCAGATAGGTGCCCACCAAGAGGCCGGCGATCAGCGCCGCGAGGTTGTGCAGCCAGATGTTAGCCCCCAGAGCGATGGCTCCGCGCACCTGGTCCATGGCCGGCTATTGCGATGTTCCCGCTCCGCCCGCGAGAAAAGCAGCTTTCTGTGCAGCGGCTCGGGCTTCCTGCTCGCGGCCCGCCTTGCGAAGAGCGTCCTTCAGTAGCAGATAGCCTTGTGACGATGGTTTGAGTTGCACCGCCTGCGAGTAGGCCCGCAGCGCGGTGTCGAGATCGCCGAGCTGCTGTGCCACCGTGCCCAGGTTCGTCCACTCGTCCGCATTGTCCGGGTTCAGCCGGACGGCGGCCTCGAAGCAGTCCCGAGCCTTGGCTAGATCGCCGAGCTCGGCATACGCGGAGGCCATGTTCACGAAGATGCGATGGCGAACCTCACCATAATGAGACTCGTCGTCATTGGTCAAAGCAATGACCTTCTGATAATTGCGCAGCGCTCCCTGGAGATCGTTCTGCTGGTGCAAATAGATGCCCATGTGGATGTAGGGATACGGAAAGGCCGGGTCAATCTGCGCTGCGCGTGCGAAGTGTGGCATGGCTTCCTGCGATCTGCCAGCAGCGCTGAGAGCCTGGCCGAGATAGTCCTCCGCGATGAAATTGCTCTCGGTGACATCCGTTGCGTGCGTCCAGAGCCTCACGTTATCACTCCATAAAGCAAGCTGGCGATGCGTTGCAACAGCTAAGGCCAGGAAGACAATCGCGCTCGCGGCTGCCTGCACTGAGACTGGAGCCCGCAACCGCTTCACCAACTGAGCGACGCTCCATACGATAAGAATGAACAACCCAATGAAGGACAAGTACGCGTAGCGATCGGCCATGGCCTGGCGTCCGACCTGCACAACTCCGATCATCGGCACTAGCGTTCCGACAAACCAGAACCATCCCACGGGCAGCCAGCGGAAGCGACGGTAGGCGACGACTCCAACGGTGATGGCGATCAGCAGCAGGGCGCAAGTAACCACTGTCCAGCCTCCCAGCTCGCTGCCACGAAACGGGTAAAGAATGGCCAGATGCGCCGGCCAGATTGCTTGACCGAGGTAGCGGACATAAGCAACCAGAGCATTGGCAAGCCGTGCTGCCATGGGATTCGCGGGATTGATGGCCGTTTGCTGAGCCCGCATGGTCACAACTGCGCTCGCCGCCGACAAAAGCAACAGCGGAAGCTTCTCGCCCAGCAGCCACAGAGGAGGCTTCTGCGAGTACGGACCTGAACCTTCACCTTGGTTCGAGCCAGCCGCCGCTGCGGAAAAGGCCACGCGTTCCAGCGGCCAGTAGTCCCAAAGCAAGAGCACGAACGGGAATGTAATGATTTGCGGCTTGGCCATCAGGCCGAGAGCGTAGAGCGCTGCCACCACGGCATATCGCCGCAGCTGTGGCTTGCTGGCGTACCATCGCCATGCCTCCAGCGCCAGCAGGAAGAACGTCGTACTCAGCAGGTTCTTACGCTCCGCAATCCAAGCTACCGACTCAATATTGATGGGGTGCAGAGCAAACAATCCGGCTACGAAGGCGCTGCGATTCAGCCATCCTGTGGCGCGTGCCAGAACCCAGAACAGCAGCAACACGTTCACCACGTGCAGCAGCACGTTGGTATCGTGATGACCTGCAGGATCAAGCGCAAAGAACTGGCAATCGAGCGCATGAGAGAGCCACGTTAGGGGATGCCAGTTGGCGGCGTCATAGGCGGTGAGCGCCCACGTGATCGTGTCGGCCTGAAGCCCCGCCCGCACGCGAAGGTTGTCGGTGACGTAGTCATCATCATCGTAGTTGAGGAACGGATGATGATGGACCGGCAGGTACAGTGCAACGGTCGCGACCGCTAGCAGGATTGAGAAGAGCAGGACCCGACGCCTACCTGAATGGGAAGGGCGGTTCTGGGTGATTTTCTCCTGTTGCCTATCCCGTTTCTTGCTTTTGGTTCGCGAAGCCGCCCGCGCCAATGCTCCTCCCCGATTGCGACGATTATAGCTAGCTCTACCTGACGCTGAACTGTCGCCCGTTGGCACACTGTTACTTGCAGAATGTGTTGGGCTGATCCCTAAATTTGTCGACCGACGTAAGCCAGCGTACCGAATAAACAATGCATCCAAGTGAGCGTGCCGGAACATCTTGACACGGTCGTCTTGAGCGGTCGCTTGCGGCAGACGAACGTTCTTACGCGGCTGGAAGTAATGTATTCGCAGCTGGCGCTTGCCTTTACGTTTTGCCGTATCGCGGAAACCGAGGTCACATTCGGGGACCTGAAACATGCCCGGCGTGTCGTTGCTAAAACGCGTCTTGCATGCAACTCATTAGCTGGAAGGACTCGAGAACCGAATCCAAAGCATAGAGTCGCGACTCGTACTCAGAAGGCGCTTATGACGAATCGCGTGTGACAGTCTTAGGGCAAGACTTCCCATGCTGCGCCTCGTGATCCACAATTGCTTGCAGGTGGCGCTTCAGGCGGCCTGCTTCTGGCCGCTTGCGTGGGGGTATCGAGGGTGCCGGGGCACGCCCATCCAACAAGCAAAAACACGCCTAATGCGGGAGGGAAACGTTCACCAGCGTGGTTATCCAGGATCTCCATGAAGGTCGCCAGCATGAGTGCGGCGGTTACGATCCACGGGTTCACGTGCCTGGGTTTGCGGGAAGCATGCGCGGTCCAACCGTGTGATTATAGGAACTCCCTTGGAGCGAGGAAGTGACGTGTGACAAAAAGCGCCAGGGCTGCGTCGGGAACACACCCACCCTTTTCGCTTATCGCTTTTCGCCATGCTGGGAGAACGAAAGTCGAAGAGCGAAGAGCGTCTCTTGTTGCCCTTGTGACTCGAATCACAGGGTGACCTGAGGCGGGATGCTACAGTAAATCCTTATGTCTGCTCCTGATTCGCTCTTTGTACGGGCGTGCAAACGATTACCCGTGTCCTCCACTCCCGTCTGGTTCATGCGCCAGGCCGGCCGTTATATGAAGGAGTACCGCGACGTCCGCAAGCAGTATTCGCTGGTGGAAATCTGCAAGAAGCCTGAAGTCGCTGCCGAGGTGACGATCACGGCAGCCGAGTACCTCAACGTGGACGCGGCGATCATTTTTGCCGACCTGCTGCTGCCGCTGGAAGTGATGGGTATACCGTTCCACTTCTCCCCCGGCGAAGGCCCGCTCATTGAGAAGCCTCTGCGCACGGCTGAAGACGTGAAAGCGCTGCGCACGGACCGCGCGGCGGAACTCGGCTATGTGGCTGAGGCCCTCGGTCTCGTGGTGAAGCACTTTGGCTCGAAGCTGCCGGTCATCGGATTTTGCGGCGCTCCGTTCACTCTGGCCAGCTACATGGTGGAAGGCGGAGGCTCGCGGCATTACGTCGAGGTGAAGAAGCTGATGTATAACTCGCCTGTGGTATGGGAGCAGTTAGTCGATAAACTGGTCACGGTGTTGGCAGAGTATTCGGCCGAACAAGTACGGCATGGTGCCGACGTGATCCAGATTTTCGATAGTTGGGTTGGCTGCCTGAGCGTCGGGGACTATCGTCGCTACGCTCTGGTACCCACGCAGCGATTGGTGAAGCGCCTGCACCAGGAGACTGGTGTGCCCATCATCTATTTCGGCACGGACAGTAGTACCTTGCTGCCCTCGATGGCGGAAACCGGGGCGCAAGTAATCGGGTTGGACTGGCGCATTCCGCTAGATGAAGGCTGGCGCAGCGTGGGACACGATCACGCGGTGCAGGGAAATCTCGATCCGGTCGCACTGTTCGCCTCGTGGAATGACGTGCAGCAGCGGGCCCAGAACATCTTGCGGCAGGCCGACGGGCGCCCGGGTCACATCTTCAATCTTGGCCACGGCATTTTGCCGCACACTCCGGTGGAAAACGTGAAGAACCTCGCTGAGTTCGTGCACGAATTCAGCACGACAGAGTTGGCGGCGCGGAAATGAACGGCAATACGGCGGTTCTGCTGATCGCACATGGCAGTCCGGAGCGCGTGGAAGACATTCCCGAGTTTCTCCAGAATATCTCCCGCGGGCGACCCATGTCTGATGCTGTAGTGCGCGAGGTGCAACACCGTTATTCGCTGATTGGAAGTTCTCCTCTTACGCGGATCACGTGGCAGCAGGCGGACGGCGTGGCGCGTGAGCTGGGGATTCCGGTATATGTCGGGATGCGGAATTGGCATCCATTCATCGCCGACACGCTCAAAAAAATGGCCTCTGACAATGTGGGATATTCTGTCGCTGTGTGTCTTGCGCCGCATAATTCCCGCACCAGCGTCGGTTTGTATCGACAAGCACTGACCAAGGCCACGCCGCCGTTCTCGATAGACTTTGTGGAGGAGTGGCACGATCACCCGCTGCTCATCCAAGCCTTTACTGAAAAGCTGCGCTTCGGATGGGCGAAAGCCGCCGCTGAACAAGACGGCCCGGTTCCCGTGCTGTTCACGGCACACAGCGTTCCGAAACGCACCGTAACCGAAGGTGATGCATATGAGGTGCAGACACGGGAAACGGCAGCGCTGGTTGCGGCGCAGGTTCCCGAGATCAGCAATTGGCACTTTGCGTTCCAGAGCCAGGGAATGTCGGGTGGTGAGTGGCTTGGTCCCACAGTGGAGGAGACGATCACCAGGCTGGCGGAAGAGGAGCACAAGAGCGTCTTCGTCCAACCCATCGGGTTTGTGTGTGACCACGTCGAAATTTTGTATGACATTGATATTCTTTTCCGGGACTTCGCGGCGGCGCGCGGAATGAAGCTGTACCGCGCCGAGTCGCTGAACGGCTCACCTACCTTCGCCCGGGCCGTTGCCAAGCTGGTGCGCGCCCGGCTGGCAGCGTCTTGCGACAAGGCGGCGGCGGCTGAGAAGATGCGTTAGTCCTTTATGAAGCGAGTGGCGATTGTTGGCGGCGGAATATCCGGACTAAGCGCCGCCTTTCACCTGGAAAAAGCGCGGGCCGCCGGCGCCGACCTCTCCTACACCCTGTTTGAAAGCAGCAAACGGCTGGGCGGATCGATACACTCGATCCGGATCGACGAGTGCCTGGTGGAGGCGGGGCCAGACTCGTTTCTCACCGAGAAGCCCTGGGCGCTGACGCTCTGTAAAGAGCTGGGCATCGACGGTCAGCTCATAGGCTCCAACGACGCACAGCGCAAGACCTACATTGTGGTAAAGAACCGGCTCATCGCCATGCCCGATGGTCTGATGTTCATGGTACCGACGAAGCTGGTTCCCACTGCCTTGACTTCACTGTTTTCCTGGGGTACGAAGCTGCACATGGTGCGGGAGTTGATGCATCCTCCGCGCCCGATGCAGAACGACGAAACCGTAGGGGAGCTGGTCGAGCGGCACTTTGGAGCGGAGGTGGTGGATCGACTTGCTGATCCATTGCTATCGGGCGTCTATGGCGGCGATGCCAACAAGCTCAGCGCACGCGCAGTGCTTCCACGCTTCGTCGAGATGGAAGAGAAGTATGGCAGCCTGAGCCGCGCCATGCTGGCTGCGCACAAGAAAATGAAGGCCATGGCGGGCAAGCAGCCGCCCCGTCCGCTGTTCAGCTCGCTAAAGGAGGGGATGCAGCAGATGGTGGACGCCTTGACAGCACGTCTGGATCACGCTTTCCTGAAGACCCATGCGCGCGTGCGGGGCATCTATCCCGATCGCGATCGCTGGCGAGTCGCAGTCGATATGGGCAGCACCGAGAGCTTCGATGCTCTCATCGTGGCTGCGCCTGCGAACGTGGCGGGGGCGTTGCTTGAGGCCGTGGACCGCGATCTCGCCGATGACTTGCTCGAAATTCCATACAGCTCGTCGGTAACGGTCACGCTCGGCTATCACGTGGACCAACTCAGGCACCTCCCGCAGGGCTTCGGCTTTCTCGTGCCCCGCAGCGAAGGCCGGCGCATGCTCGCCTGCACGTTCGTCCACAACAAATTTCCCCACCGCGCACCCATGGACAGAGGCATCCTGCGCTGCTTCCTCGGTGGTGCGCGCGATGAAGCCGTCCTGGCCCTGACGGACGATGAGATCGTCGGCACCGTCCGGGGTGAACTGCGTGACATTGTCAAGCTCGACGCGCGTCCCATGTTTGAGCGGGTTTATCGGTGGAGGGGTGCGATGGCGCAGTATGAATCTGGCCATCTGGCGAGAGTTGAGCGGATTAGCAGACGCGTAAAGAATCTTCCCGGACTTGAGCTGGCGGGAAACGGCTACCGCGGCATCGGCGTGCCGGATTGCATTCGTGAAGGCACTGACGCAGCGAATGGAGTCATGCAGATGTTGACGGCAACGACGGGCTCGGCAGCCCGTTAACGCAGCCGTCGCTTCTTACATCACAATCTGTTTGGCCTGACCCGTGATGGGGTGTTGCATCTCATCGAGATCACCCTTCACCAGGTTGAGGCCGTACACGCACGACTCGAATTCAAGCGAAAGCTTGCCGAACAGCGGAGCCAGCTTCGCGTACTCGAACTGATCGAACTTGGAGACGATGAAATAGCTCTCCTTGCCGGCCTTGATGAAGTCGACGAAGTTCTCCAGCCGTTGTCGCCGCAGACGATAGCGGTTGATGCTCTCGGGAAACATGCCTGCAAGGAACAGAGTGTAGTCGCCAATGTGCTTGCGCACCTGACGCTCGCGATCGAAAGAGGGCGCCGGGCCATAAATGGGATCGGCCTCAAGCAACATCTCGCCAACGTCGTTCAGAGCGCGGTTATTGGCGTTTCGAATCTTGAGCATCTGCTCGACTTCGCAGAACTCCGTCAGCATATTGACGACATAGTCCTGCACCTCGGAGTCGCGCAGGCCGATGTCACGGTCGAAGTGGTAATGGATCAGTTCATCGAAGAGCGCATACAAAGAATGTGATTCAGGAATCATGGCCCGTTGTTGTTCCCACCTCAGCGCCGGTTTCACGCCGGTAGCTGTTTGCTTGGATGCGGTAATACCGCAGTTCGAAGCGAGATGCAAGCGCTACCTTTGCAACTCTTAACGTTTGTGGTTCAGCAAGAAGCGACCAAACTGAGGTGTGGTCCGTGTCGAAACTGAGGTGTGTTCTCGCTTTCGCTCAGGTAAGACAGGCACTTCGCTCAGTTCGCCAAGGCCATAAGGTAAGGTTGTTTTCGGTCGTTAGCACTAAGCTGAAATCGCTGCCAAAATTGCACAAAGCGTCGAGCGAGTCGGGAACGTCGGTGAATATGCCACAATGTCGCATTTCGAGGAGGCAACCATGGAGCGGCGCAATATCTCAGGCAACTCTCCCTATGAACCGAAGGTGGGATTTTCACGCGCGGTACGGGTCGGACCGTTGGTTACGGTGGCGGGTACGGTCGCCACTGGCGACGACGGCAAGGTCGTGGGCGGCAATGATATGTACGAGCAGGCCATGCAAACGTTAAGGAATATCGAGAAAGCATTGAACAACGCTGGAGCCAGTCTCAGTGACGTAGTCCGCACGCGTATGTTTGTGACGGACATCAGCCGCTGGGAAGAAGTGGGCCGGGCCCACGGCGAATTCTTCCGTGATATTCGTCCCGCTGCCACGATGTTGCAGGTAGTGTCGATGGTTTCGCCGGAAATGCTTGTGGAGATTGAAGCAGACGCTATCATTGCGGCTGAGCTGAAATAGGCCTCTTCAGGAGCGAACAAACGATGAAAACCAGATGCGCCGCGTTGGCGCTTGTGCTGTTTGGGTGCACCGCAGGAATTGCGCAGACAAGCGCAGCACTCAACCCGACAGTAATTCGCGCCGGAACCCTGATCGATCCACGCGGTGACGCGCTGAAGCACAACCAGTTAATCGTGATTCGTGGAGAAAGGATCGAAGCAGTCGGGGACGCCGCAACCGTGAAACAACCTGAGGGCGCGAACGTCATCGATTTGTCGAGTGCGACGGTGCTGCCAGGCATGATCGAGTCGCACACGCACTTGTTCCTGCAGGGCGAGGACCCAGCCAAAGGCGGCTATGACATTCAACTGCTGAAGTTTTATCCCTCGTACCGTGCGGCGCGGGCCACGGTTTCGGCGCGGCGCGCTTTAGAGCAGGGGTTTACAACCATTCGCGACATGGAGACCGAAGGAGCCGGCTATGGCGATGTAGGAATAAAGCGTGCGGTGAACGAGGGCTACATTCCAGGGCCGCGCATTTTCACCACGACGCGCGGGATTTCCACCACGGGCGGCTATCCTCTGGAAGGCTATGCACCGGGCGTCGAAGTGCCGAAGGGCGTGCAGATCGTCGATGGCCCGGTGGAGGCGCGCAAGGCCGCGCGCGAGCAGCTTGATTACGGCGCTGACTGGATCAAGGTGTATATGACGCATCGCTCGTGGGCAGGCAAGGACGGCACGCTGGTCTCCCAGCCGACGCTGACCGTCGAGGAATTGAAAGCCATCGTCGATGAAGCGCACGGCTGGGGCCACAAGGTTGCCTGCCACGCCTATAGCGGTGAAGGCCTACACCGCGCGCTGGACGGTGGTTGTGATTCCATAGAACACGGATTAGCGCTGGACGATGCCGCCATCGCGCAGATGAAGAAACAGGGCACCTGGTACTGTCCGACGATGACGGTGTATTACACCGACCATGCGCCGCCAGATTCTCCTGAAGGGAAACGTGACCGCGCGCGCGTGTCCGAGCATGAGCAGTCGCTCAAGAAGGCGATCGAGGCAGGACTGAAGATCGTCTTCGGAACAGACGTCGGCGGCTTTCCCTGGACGGAGCCGATCGCGCAGGAGTTCGGCATCATGAGCAAGCTCGGCATGCCGCCGATGGAGGCGATCCGCTCGGCGACGATCCGGCCTGCAGAGATGCTCGGCTTGCAGGGCGAAATTGGAGTGATTGTGCCGGGAGCCTACGCGGATATCATCGCGGTGCGTGGGAATCCGCTGGCGGATATCAATGAACTGGGAAGAGTAGTCTTTGTGATGAAGGGTGGAAGAATGTTTGTGGAGCTACCGCCGGAATCGAGCACGCCAAATCCGAAACAGTGAAGGGTCAAAGCACTGGCTCACCCGTCGTGCAAATGCAAAAGGCCGGCGCTCGCCGGCCTTCTCACTCCTAGAAACTTGAACGCTACTTTTTCGGGGGAGCGATGGTGTCTTTTACGGCCTTAGCCACGCGGAACTTCACGACAGTCTTGGCGGGAATCTTAATCGCTTCGCCGGTCTGCGGATTGCGGCCAACGCGCGCTTTGCGGTTCGATTTCACTAAGCGGCCGAGGCCGGGCACAACGAACACGCCGTTCTTCTTCGTCTCTTTGATGGCGACTTCCGCCAGATAGTCAATCAGCGCCGCCACCTGTTTGTTGCTCAGCTCATGCTTTTCGGCAACATGCCGCACGAGCTGGGTTTTGGTCATACCAGCTGCCATTGGGTATTCCTCCTTGAAGTATTGAGCGGGAAAATAACTCAACCGACGCGTATCTTACACCACCGCCGCGAGGCAGGAAAGCGTTTTAACCATATTTTATGCGGGTTTTCCACAGGTTGCGGTGCGAAAAGCCTGTATTTATGCACCGTTGACAGGTTCCCAGTTGAGCAATAGCAGGGAAATAAGGCTCGCCTCCCGGCTCAGCGAATTCGAAGGCTTCCGACACCTCTCCTGATACCATCGAAGTTTCGCGCATGAGCCTCACCCACGCCGCACCTCTGTTTCTGGCCGCACTGGCGGCGGGCGCCATCAACTCGGTCGCGGGCGGCGGAAGCTTTGTGAGCTTCCCCACGCTGCTTTTCATGGGCCTGCCACCGGTGAATGCCAATGCTTCGAATACGGTTGCGCTATGGCCCGGACAGGTGGCCAGTATTGGTGCATATCGCGGGCAGTTCGGCAGCCTTTCGGGGAAGGCGATTACGCCCCTGCTGATCACTGGCATTCTCGGCGGAATCTTCGGCGGATGGACGTTGCTGAAGACTCCGCAGGCGACTTTTATGCATCTGGTCCCGTGGCTGCTGCTTACCGCGACCATTATCTTTGCTATGAGCGGGCGCGTAGCACAGTGGGTGCGGCGGCGCACCGCCAGCGGCGAGCATCACAAGTTCTCCACCGTTCGCGGTGTCATTTTTCAGAGCTTCATCGCGTTTTACATCGGATACTTCGGCGCTGGAGCAGGCATTCTCATACTTGCCATGCTGGCCCTGCTGGGGATGGATGAGATCCACACCATGAACGCCCTGAAGGCGTTGCTTACGACCATCTCCAACGGCGTCGCGATGCTGCTGTTCGTGGTGTCGCACGCCGTGTACTGGCCCGAGACAATCCTGATGGTGGTGGCCTCGATGCTGGGAGGCTATTTTGGCGCTCATTATGCGCAGAAGACCAAGCCCGAGTATGTGCGCGTGATCGTGATCGCCATTGGTCTGGTGCTTTCAGTGTATTTTTTTGCGCGCCAGATCGGTCACTGAATCGGGCTACGAATCACCGCTCGAGGCGGTAGCCTATCCGGCCGCCCGGCCATGGAACCGCACCTTCATCACCAGCAGCGGAAAGGCCAGCAAAAACGTCACTGCATTCGGAAGAATGATAGGCAGCGAATGAATGAGGTAGCCGTAACCTACCCAGAGAAGCAGGCCGACGTTCAGGCTGAGCAGCATGATCAGGGAGATGTCGCGCACAGATTTGGTGCGGAAAGAATGCAAGGCCTGCGGAAGGTAGGCGAGTGTACAGAGGGTTCCCGCCGCAAAGCCAATCAGCGAAACAATGCTCATACACCAGCTTAGCATCGTGGCGGGTGGCCATGTTTACGCTGGTATGAACGCCGGGGTCGGTTCAGCCTCCAGATTTCGAAGTTCAGATAGCCGGTATACGTAACCCACAACAGATACGGCAGTAATAACCACGCCGCCAGCGGCAGCAGCCAATAAAACACGATCATGTTGAAGAGAATCGCGAGCCAGAGCATAGTGATGGCAGCAAACGCCACACCCGGTAGTCGCGCGCTGAAGAATATTCCCGACCAGGCAGCATTCAGGGCCAATTGCCCAAAAAAAAGCATGAGCGCCGGGCGACCGCCGGCCCAACTATACTGCCGCCAAATCAGCCAGGCAGAAATCGGCATCAGCACATACAGCGTTGTCCACACCGGTCCAAAGACCCACGGCGGCGGCGTTCCCGGAGGCTTACGCAATTGCGAATACCACTCGCGGACGCCGCGATCACTGTGGAAAGACGCAAGACCACCTATGCCGAGCGTGATAAACAAGAAAACGATCAGGACGATCCACGGTTTTGCATCCAATGCTGCACGTCCTCCGCGGTTGTTAAGCGGCTACGGAACTGTCAGGACGATCTTGCCGTAGTTCGCGCGCTGCAGCAGCAAGCGGTGGGCCTCGCCGGCCTGTTCCATCGGCAACGTGTGGCCGATCTCGGGGCGTAGCCGGCCCTGCTCGATCCACGGCTGCATCGCCTTCAGGCAGTCATTCATCAGCACCTGATCGTTTGCAAGGAAGCTGAGCCACAGGCCATGAGCGCTCAGGCCCCGCGCCATCATTACTCCGACATCGAACTTGTGCCGCTCGCCCGTGGCCGAACCATAGATGATGACCCTTCCGTAGTCGCGGCAGCATCGCAGACTCTTCGCGGTGTGCTCGCCACCCAGCATCTCAAAGACGGCATCGACGCCTTCACTACTGGTGAGTTCCTGAATGCGCTGCTCGTAATCGACTTCGCGGTAGTTGATCCCGTGGTCGAGGCCCAGCTTCGCGACCCGATCGAGCTTCTCCTGCGACGAGGCGGTGCCGTAGGTTTCTACCCGCAGGATTTTGCCGATCTGTAGGGCAGCGGTGCCGACTCCGCCGGCCACAGCATGAATCAGCACGCCCCGTGTGCGGTCGCCCTCGATGTACACCGGCTCTATCGCGTCAGAAGTGATGCCGGCTTTCCAGTAGGCGAGATACGCGGTAAAGAAGTTGACGGGAAACGCCGCCGACTGCACCGATGTCCAGCCGTTCGGTTGCGGCCAGATCATCTTGCGCGAGACGGCAATCTTCTCGGCTGCTGCGCCGTATTGCGCGTATCCCATCACGCGCTCATCAGCGCCTTCGACCGTTCCCGCAAACTCGCGGCCTGAGATAAACGGCGGCGGAGGCGTACCTCGATATACGCCGCGGGTGGAATGCGTGTCGGCAAAGTTTATGCCCACAGCTTCGACCCGCACGATGACTTCGCCTGGCTTGGCAACCGGATCCGGTACGTCGCGAACCTCCAGAACCTCTGGCCCGCCTAGACGAGTGACGACAACAGCTTTCATGGCTCGCTCCCTTTCGAGTGTAAAGCATCACCTTCGCCCAATCGTCATGTGTGCCACAACCCAAAACAGCTGACCACAGAGACACAGAAAATCAGAATTCAAGAACTCGGTGTCTCTGTGGCGGATCTACTGAGTCTTCGGAACCTGCATGAAATCAAGTGCGCGAGAGATGTGGTTCTTCAGTTCGCGGCGATGGACGACGGCATCGAGCATGCCGTGTTGCAGCAGGAACTCGCTACGCTGGAACCCGTCCGGTAGCTTCTGCCGAATGGTCTGTTCAATGACTCGGGGCCCGGCAAAGCCGATCAACGCACCGGGCTCGGCGATGTTGAGGTCGCCCAGCATGGCGAAGGACGCTGTTACACCACCGGTCGTCGGATCGGTGAGAACAGAAATGTAAGGGACTCGGGCATCGTCCATACGCGCCAGAGCGGCGGAAATTTTCGCCAGTTGCATCAGGCTGACCACGCCCTCCATCATGCGTGCGCCGCCTGAGGCTGAGACGATGATCAACGGCAACTTTTCGTCTGTCGCCCGTTCTACGGCACGCGTGATGGTTTCCCCGACCACCGAGCCCATGGAGCCGCCAATGAATGCGTACTCCATGGCACTCACGATCACCGGTTTGCCATGAAGTTTGCCACGAGCGTTGATGACGGCGTCGTTCAAGCCGGTCTCGCTGCGTGCGCGCTGCAACCGCTGGGCATAGGGCTTCAGATCGGTGAATTTCAACGGGTCTGTCGAAACCAAATTGCCGTCTTCGGTCTGGTACCGCCCATCATCGAGCAGCAACGCCAGCCGGGTGCGCGCGTCGATGCGAAAATGGCGGTCGCATTTGGGACAAACGTTGAGGTTCTGGTCGAGGTCTTTCTTCCAGATGATCTGGCGGCACTGGTCGCACTTGACCCAGAGTCCTTCGGTCTTGACGCGCTTTTCTCCTGAAGCGTCAATGTCCGCCTGTTCTCGTTTAAACCATGCCATGGTCGACATTCAGTGTAGCTGA
This sequence comes from Binatia bacterium, assembly GCA_035638375.1. Taxonomy (GTDB): domain Bacteria; phylum Acidobacteriota; class Terriglobia; order Terriglobales; family Acidobacteriaceae; genus DASRAA01. The sequence goes on from DASRAA010000182.1 coordinate 20,166, forward strand.
TAGGAATCAAGATTGTCGCATCGCGCGGCGCATTCAGCACCGCGAAACCGCAAGCGAGGACGCAGACTAAGGCTGATGTCCAGGAAAAAGAACGGCGTCTGGGCCTGTATTCCTGGTATTCACGGCTGAGTCGGATTTCGAGCTCGCGCTCTTAATACTTGCAGACAAGGAACGTCCAACTTGGCGCCAAATCGAACAAAACGTAGAGCACGAACCCAGAGCGAGGTATCGTAAGCCGATTGCAAGCAGCAACGCCCGTGTGGCCAGCAGCATCGGGTTGCGGCTCCAGCGCTACAACCAATCGCTAAGCGACTCGATAGCTTCACGGGCGAATGGCGCTCCTAGCCCACACATAGCCGGGGTCACAATGATTGCCACCGCGACAGCTGTGAGCGCAACGAGGACTCGGGAGAACTCGGCCGGTATGGGCCGTGCTCCAGATCTGCGCAATGTAAACTCTAACGGCTGGGAAGGTAATGACGCCGGTGCGAACATCACAAAGTAACGCACGATTGCGGCAGTCCAGTCGCGCTGAGCACTAGAATTGCGTCCAATACCCACCGGCCTGCGACTGCAAACGGAAGCAGAAGCAGCGCCGCGGTCCAGAGGAGCGCGAAGCTCCAGAAATCACTTCGCGGCGCACTGCGCCCCCACATTCCGCAGAGAGCAACTACAACAAGGCCGGGCAGCTTGACGACCCGGCTCCCCTCCGGTCAGTGTATTGGCCCACAGTTGTTCTGCGAGCCTTTACTGCGATCGGAATTACTGCGGCGTTCCAGATGAGGAATGACGTTAGTACTCAATCCCGCGCTGGGCTTCAATGCCCTTGATGTAGGCGTGCTTCACCTCTTTCATTTCTGTCACGGTGTCAGCAATCTCGACAATGCTGGAATGCGCGTTGCGGCCGGTGAGAATGACGTGCACCATCTCGGGCTTCTGCTTGAGCACCGCGACGACCTTCTCTGCATCGAGCATCTTGTAGCTGATGGCGTAATTGATTTCGTCAAGAATAACCAGGTCCCACGCGCCGGACTGAATTGCTCTTTCGGCCTCGGCCCACGCTTCTTCGACGAGACGCACGTCCTCGGGATCGGTCTCAGCACCGCCAACCTTCACGAAGCCGCGTCCCATCTGCTTCATTACGAAATTGTCGCCGAAAGCTTTAACTGCATCGAGCTCACCGTAATGCCACGAGCCTTTCAAAAATTGCAGCATCAGAACCTTCATCCCATTTCCGACCGCACGTAATGCGGTGCCCATGGCGGCGGTGGTCTTGCCCTTGCCCGGACCGCTGTTCACGATGATGAGTCCGCGGCGGGTGTCTGGCATGGTCGGTTTCTCCTCCGCCTTCAGAATCCTCTAGCTTAGCAGTTCGCTCCCAACGCCGTCGGCAAGGCTACCTAAATCAGGGCCTTGCAAATACTGTTAAGAATTCTGAAATAGAAAAACTGCTCCCCTGAAAGCGGGTTTGCAGAGTCGTAAGAGGTTCGAAGGCGCCAAATCAAGCTGAGTAAGTGGATCGGAGGCGACCATGAAAAGCATTACGAAGTTCGCGCTGTGGGCGGTCTTAGCGGTGCCGACGCTGACGCTAAGCGCCGCCTCGCAAAACCCCATTCCCAACGAATCGAGCGCCCCGCCGCAGCTCTACTATGCGGTTTACGTTCCTGCCGAGAACGCTGCTAAGCTCACGCAGATAGACTGGGACGATCATCGCGGGTGCGACGGCGACCATGACCGCGATGACCGTGGTTGCTACTGGCGCGACCGTGATGGAGACCGCTATCACTATCGCGGCAACGGCTATGTTGGGAATGGCTACTATTACGGCCCTGGTTACAGCACCTACTACGGTCCCAGCGGTTGGTATGACAAACATGGCCGCTGGCACACCGCGAACGGCTGGTACGACAAGCATGGCAAGTGGCACAGGGACAGAGACCACGACGAACACTGACGCGAGCCACTAGGACATTACGCTCGTCGCGAGGCTGGAGGGCAACTTCCAGCCCGTTTTGTTGAAGCGTGCGATGCACCACGACTGCGCCCCTTTCCTCATCGTTATCTGCGATACTTAAAGAATTGAGAACAATCTTCTGGTCATGCAACAGGTCGCAGATCCCAAGTCAGTCAAGGTCAACAAGTCCACGGGCACGGGCATGGACATCGAATGGAAGGATGGCCACCGCAGCTCGTACACCTTCGTGTTTCTCCGCGATGCCTGCCCATGCGCGCTTTGTCAGGAAGAGCGCGAGAAAGACGGCCGCCAGCCCGGCGATCCTCTGAAGCCGGTGGCCGGCGCTCTGCCGATCTTCAAAGCGCTGGCGCGTCCTACCGAAGTCGAGCCCGTAGGTAAGTACGGCATCCGCTTCACCTGGAACGATGGCCATCAGCACGGGATTTACTCCTGGGAGTTCCTGCGCGAACACTGCCCGTGCGTCGAGTGTAAGCAGCGCCGCTTGATGGAAGCCACGGGCACCGGCAAGCCGAACTGATCAGCGACCGAGAGGATCCAGACGTAGCGTCGATTAGGCCGCTTAGCCAAGCTCGTGAGCGCCACAAATAGAATTTAGGAAGGCAAATTGGTGTACCTTTCCAAGCTGAATCCCCAGCAACGCGAAGCCGTAGAGAGCACGAGCGGGCCTGTGCTCATCCTGGCTGGAGCAGGGAGCGGGAAGACACGCGTCATCACCTATCGCATCGCGCACCTTATCGATCATATTGGCGTTGCACCCGATTCGATTCTCGCGGTGACCTTTACCAATAAGGCTGCGAGTGAGATGTCGGGTCGCGTCGATGCGCTGGCGGGAACGCGCACGCTGGCGAAGCCGCTGATTTCGACCTTTCACTCGTTCTGTGTCCGGCTGCTACGTCGCAATATCCAGGTGCTGCAGATCGGCGGCCAAGGCTATCGCAAGGACTTCGTCATCTATGACGAAGCCGATCAGCACTCCGTAGTAAAGGCTGCGATGCGGCGGCTCGGCGTTGACGACAAGCAGCTCACACCGCGCAGCGCGCTGTCGCGCATTTCGTGGGCGAAAAACCACATGCTCGATCCACAGGAGGTCTATCTCCAATCAGCCGACCCAAACAGCGAGCGCGTCGCCCACATTTATGAGGTCTACAAACAGGAGCTGGCGAAATCGAACGCGCTCGATTTCGACGACCTGCTGCTGTATGCCGTGCGTGTGCTCAAGGTCTCGGGTGAAACGCGCGAGCGGTGCAACCGGCGCTACCAACACATCCTGGTCGATGAGTATCAGGATACGAATCGCCCGCAATACGAACTGATGCGGCTGCTGGCTGGCGAAGAGCACAACGTTTGCGCCGTGGGCGATGAAGACCAGAGCATCTACTCGTGGCGTGGCGCCGACATACGCAACATTCTCGAGTTTGAGAGAGATTTTCCCAACGCACGGATCATTCGGCTGGAGCAGAACTATCGCTCCACCCAAAACATTCTTCAGGCGGCCTCGGCGGTGGTGGCCCACAACGTTCGCCGCAAGGGTAAGAACCTGTGGACCGACCGCGTGGGTGGCACGAAGATCGGCTATTACCAAGCGCCCGACGGTGAGAACGAAGCGCTGTTTGCCGCCGATTACGTCGCGAAATATCTAGCCAAAGCTGGAGAAGACGGCGCGCATACTCCGCGCGCTGCGGTGCTATACCGCACCAACTCGCAGTCGCGCTTGCTGGAAGAGGCCATGCGGCGCTACCAGTTGAAGTACCACGTTGTGGGAGGCTTTAGCTTCTACGAGCGGGCCGAGATCAAGGACTTGATCTCCTATCTCAAGGCAATCCAGAACCCTGACGACTCGATTGCCTTGCAACGAATTATTAACACTCCTGTGCGTGGCATCGGCAAGAACTCGATGGAAACGGTGGAGCGGATTGCGCTGGAAACAGGACTTTCACTGTGGGGCGCAATCCGGGAGGTCATCCGCCAACAGTTGCTGCCGCTCCGCGCGCTCCAGGCGCTTGCAGCATTCAAGCAGCTGATCGACGACGCGCGGGCGATGTATCTGGGTACGTTTCAGGAGCAACTCGCGAAAACCGCCGCCCTAAAGCAGCCGACGAGCAACGACGAAGCGCAAAACGCTATCGATTTCTCGCCCGAGATGTTCGAAGCGAGTGATGGGGGTACAACAGATTTCAGTCCTGAATCGTTTGCCGCCGAGGCCGCTCAAGGCCCTGCGGCAACTGAACCGGAGGCGGTCGAAGGATTCCGCGCTCCAGGTGGCTCCGCAACCACTGCTGAGTTGCTGAAGTTCCTCATCGACCGCACGGGATACATCAAGCAACTGGAGGCGGAAGATACGCCCGAGTCGCTGGCGCGCATCGAAAACCTGCGTGAGTTGGTAAACGCGGCCATGGACTCGCGTGATCGCGGTGAGACGCTGAGCGAGTTCCTCGATCACGCCGCGCTGGTCAGCGATGCCGACGATTACGACGAGAACTCGCGCATTACGCTGATGACGCTGCACTCGGCGAAGGGACTGGAGTTCCCGCTGGTTTTGCTGATTGGCTTGGAAGAAGGTCTCTTCCCACATTCGCGCACGCTGTTGAATCCCGACGACATTGAAGAAGAGCGGCGGCTGTGCTACGTCGGCATGACCCGCGCTATGGACACGCTCATCCTGAGCAGCGCGCGTTATCGCCGCCGTTATGGAACTGACATGCCAGAGGCCAGCATTCCGTCGCGGTTCCTGGAAGAGGTTCCCCCAGAGCTGCTGCAGGACCTCGGCTCATCGCGCCGGCAGAGCTCGCGCTACAGCATGGAAGAGGCGGGCCGGTCGCACTATGCGTACGAGGATGAGGACCAGCGTGTGCAACCTGAACAGCAGCGAACGAAGCCGCCCAGCGGCTATCACGGCGCGACCTACAACTCGATCGACAATATCGCCGAGTTCTTTGCCTCGCGTGGCAAGAAGTTCTCGCTGCCCAAGGTCGCTCCCGAGAAAGCAAAAGGAGGCACCGGGTTTCGCCCAGGGCAGCGCGTGCGACACCCCAAATACGGCGAAGGCACCGTGTACCGGCGCGAAGGGGACGGGGAAAACGCGAAGATTACGGTACAATTTCCTAGGTTCGGACTAAAAAAGCTGGTCGAGAAATACGCCCGACTGGAGAAGGCCTAAACGTTGTACTGTGGCTGGTTGATTGCCGTGTGCCCTTCGTGCTCGACGAGGTGCGGAGCGGCCCAGTCTCCAAAATCAGATCAAAAGGAATCCAGAATTCATGGCGAATACAAAGAGCATCGATGATAAGACTGAGCGCAAAAAGCTGAAGCGGGCGGGGCGCAAGAAGGCGGCGCCCAAGGCTCCGCGTACCTACGCCCGCGGCTCGGCCAAGCGCAAGGTTAAGAAGATGGCGCGTGGTCAGTCGAAGCGATAACCCGACGGCACGAAAAGCCAAGGCACATAAAGCTCCAGCCGCACGTACGGCTGGAGCTTTTTTGCACTCTAGATGGCATGCCCTTGGTTAGTGCTGAGGATCGGACGGCTGGGCAGGGTTGGTCGGCGGCGGCGTTCCCTTATTGGAGGCGTTCCTGTTCCGCTCGTCCAGGTTAATGAGAGTGAATCCGGGTGGCTGCTGAAGTGCAAACTGATCGTCTTTGATCGGTTGATTGATGGCCAGCTTCACGATGATCAGGCGTATGTCATACTCCTCTTGCGGCCGCTTGATATCGATGAAACTGGGAAACTTCACACCGTCATATTCCTGGTAAAACTGATAGCTGGCATCGGTAACGGGATTGCCGTTGTCATCGAAAACGATCTGCCGGTGGGGCACTAGGTTTGTCCGGTCGAAGACTACCTTGCGCGCCAGCCTCCAGCCGCCGTCATGTTTGCCGATGACGTCGAGAACGTAGTTGGGCTGCCGGGTCATTTTGTGCGTCCGGGCATCCAGAAAGGTCTCGCTGCTGTTTTCCAACACGGCGATTTCCTTCTCCGGATCGATGGCCTGCAACAACAGCGCATCGTAAATCGCCTGCGGCCGCAGCGTATCCAGCGGATTATCCGAGCCTTCGATCACCTGGTTGTGACCGATGTAGAACTTGTTGGTTGCTGAAACCAATAATTTGAAATGCTCCCCGTCGCTGACAACGTCAAAAGCCTTGTTGTGCACGATCGGATACAGCCCGATCATGCGCAGCATGTTAGGCTTTTCGACTAAGATGTAACCACGGATCTCCTTGAAATCAGTGACCTTACCACGCTTCTCACCACCCACGGAGGTATCGATATCTACGGTAGCATTGAGGCTCTTGATCTTGCCCGCTTCCTGATTCAACCGGTCAATCAATTCCTGTTGGGTAGCCGTCTCTAGCTTTGCCGTGCTTAGTCGGGTCTCGACGGTTCGCGTGCGAAACAGGCATCCCGTCGTGCTCGAGAGCAGGGCAAAAACAGCCAAAAGCGTTAATCGCAAGGACTTCATAGACTCCAGGGGATTGGTGGCAGACTGTTAAGTATAACGCTCCCGCAGAAGGTTTTCGAGGGCACAACTGCAGTACACCCTAATGTTGGGTACTTAACGCCTTGCGATATGCGACCACGTTCCTTTCGTGTTCCGCCGCGTTGCTGGAGAACCGGTGATGCCCTGCAGCATCGCTGACGAAGTAGAGAAATTCGCTCTTCTGTGGATGCATGGCAGCCCGCAAGGATGCGGCCCCCGGATTGGCTATCGGGCCTGGTGGCAAGCCGGCAAACCGATAGGTGTTGTACGGCGAGTCCGACTGCAAATCAGACTGATATATGGTCCCGCGATACCTCCCCGCCAGCAGCGCCGCGTAAATCACCGTAGGGTCGGCACCCAGCAGCATGTTTCGGTCCAGCCGGTTGTAGTAAACGCCGGCCACCAGTGCGCGCTCCTCGGCAACAGCGGTTTCCTTCTCGACAATTGACGCCATGGTAACGATGCGATGCATACTGGGATCGCCCAACAACCCGATTTTCTGCGCTGTCTGCCGGAAACGATGCACCATTACCGCCGCAATGTCGTGCATCGTGTCAATGCGAGTGAACTGGTAGGTATCAGGGAAGAGGTAGCCCTCTAGGGAAGTGGCATCCAGATCGATGTCGTGCACTAATGTGGCCTCGTGCTGGGCAACTGCCAGAAAGTCTGCGGCGCTGCCCAGTCCGGCTTGCTCGACCGCCTGAGCAATATCGAAGATGTTGAAGCCCTCTGGAACCACGACAGTCCTAGCGAAGACATCCCCGCGCAGAAGCCGGTCGCGGACCTGGAACGCGTTCGCGGGCGAGTCGAACTTGTATTCGCCGGCCTTGAGGCTGCCTTTTCCGAGGGCATAGTGCACGGCAAGGAAAGCTGGTGCGCTGCGGATCACACCTTCGTGTTGCAGAGTCTGGGCGATGTGGCGAACGCTCCAGCCCGGTCGCAACAGGATGAATTTCGTCTCCGAAGGCGCGGTCGGCTGGAAGGCGGCCCAATACAGCCATCCTGTGCACAGGATGCCGACAACGACAGCGAGAATCAGAAAGTTACGCACGGCTCAATTCGTATTCGCGCATTTCGAGATTAGTTCCGGAGCTACTGGCGTCCGGGTTTCATCGGCACGGGCGGCTACCCAAACGCAATTCGCACTAGCAGTTTAGATGATGAAGGCAGTGCAGAATCGACTCAGTCGTCCCGCACTGCGCGCGAGCCCAGGAACGCTTGCAGAATCAGTACCGCGGCAAGCTGGTCAACAACCTCTCTACGACGACGCAATCCGACCTCGCCTTCGTTGAGAACGCGATTGGCTTCCACCGATGTCAGGCGCTCGTCGAATAGGTGGACCGGCAGCTTGAACCTGCGCCGCAGCTCCTCGGCAAATTCCAAGACCTTCTCCGATTGGGTGCCCGTCTCGCCGCTCATCCGCAACGGCAGTCCGACCACGATTTCGCCAACTCCGTAACCCTTGATCGTACGGCGCAAATGATCAAAGTCATTCCGCTTGTTGGTGCGGCGCAGGGTCGCCAGACCTTGCGCAGTCAGGCCAAGCTCGTCCGTCACGGCCAGCCCGATGCGCCGGGAGCCGTAGTCAAGAGCCAGAATACGCGTGGCTGTCGAGGTCGAAAATGCGGTAGGGCTGTTTTCCATAATGGCGCCCGCAAAGGTATCCTAATTCCCACCTGAGATCCATGCGAGTACGATAGGCGGGGATGGCGGATCCACTCATGGACGACATCGACTTGCAGACAGCGCAGCGCCAGCCTCGCGTCGCTTCGGAAGGCGCAGCCGTGCCGCTGGCTGGCGCAGAGAAAGCAGATCTTCGCGAGGAGAGGTATCGCAGCCAACGAATTCAGACGGGGGCGCTGGTAATTCTCGCCACTGCTGCGGTCCTCAGCTTAATGTACATCGCCAAGCTCATCCTGGTGGTTGTTCTCGCCTCCGTTTTGATCGCGTTCGTGCTCGCCCCGGTGGTGGACGCCCTGACGAATCTTCAGGTCCCGCGTCCCTTCGCCGCATTTTTGGCGGTGTTTCTTTTGCTGATAATGGTGGCCACCGTTGCCTATCTGTCGTATGCCCGCGCCCTGGATTTCCTCTCGCAGATGCCTGAATACCGCATTCGCGTGCAGCACATCCTCTACGAAATCCGCCTGCAGGCCGAGCGTTTCGAGAGGACGACCGAAACCGTATTGCCGCCAGAGCCGGAAGATAAGAACGCCATCACAATTCGCGAGCGCAACAGCCTCGGAAACTTCATCACCCGGAACATGAGCACGTTCTCCGAGACCGCACTGGCCATCTCGTTCGTGCCTTTCCTGATTTACTTTATGCTCAGTTGGCAGGACCACGTACGGGCATCGTCGGTGATGCTGTTCCAGATGAAGAACCGCAACACCGCGTACCTGACGTTGGGACTGATTGCTGCCATGATCCGCTCATTCATCGTGGGCAATGTCATGATCGGGTTATTCCTGAGTGCGGCGAGCACAGCGGCCTTCGGCCTGATTGGACTGCCCTATTTCTACTTTCTCGGCGTGATCAGCGGTTTTCTCAGCCTCATCCCCTATCTGGGCGTGATACTCGCCATCCTTCCGCCGGTAATCGTCGGCCTAGGCTATCTCACTACGGGCACATTCATCCTGGCCTGCCTCGCCGTAATTGGGCTCCATCTGTTTGCCATGAACGTGCTGTACCCGATGGTCCTCGGCAAACGTCTGCAACTCAATCCTCTGGCGGTCACTTTGGCTCTCTTATTTTGGGGATGGCTGTGGGGCGCCATGGGGCTTCTGCTGGCGGTTCCGCTCACCGGAGCGCTGAAAATCATTTGCGACAACATCGGCCGCCTCAAGCCATTCGGAGCATGGATGGGCGAATGAGCTGCGGCGTTGTCCTTATACCACCTCTTGAACACAATCGCGAAAGGAGCAAAGAGTGACCGATCCAAGTCACCAATTGAATCGTCGTGAATTTATTCAGGGAGCTACCGCGGGCACTGTGCTTGCCTCCCTGCCGGCAAGCGCCTTTGCCTTCGACAACACCGATATGCAGGAGGTGTTGAGCCAAATTCCCAAAATGCATGACGACAACGTCAAGCAATTGCAGGAGTGGATTGCGCTGCCCTCCATCGCGGCCGAAAACCTGAATTTTCCCCAAGGGCCCGACTACATGGCCAAGCTGGCGCGCGAAGCGGGATTCGACAACGTCGAAATCATCCCCACCTCGGGCAAGCCTGGTGTGTTCGGCATTCTCGATGCGGGTGCCAAAACGACTGTCGGCATTTACTTCATGTACGACGTGAAGCAGTTCGACCCGGCGGAGTGGTCCTCGCCACCGCTGGAGGGGCGCATTGTCGACAAGCCAGGCCTGGGCCGTGTTTGTGTAGGCCGCGGTGCGGTCAACCAGAAGGGACCCGAGACCGCCTTCTTGAGTGGCCTGCGCGCATTCAAGGCCGCGAAGAAGAAATTGCCGGTAAACCTGGTGCTAGTCGCCGAAGGTGAAGAGGAGATCGGCTCGCCGCACTTCCCCGAGATCGTGCGCAATCCGAAAGTAACTGCGGCTCTGAGCAAGTCGATCGGCGTCTTCATGCCTTCGGCTGACCAGGGCCCCGACGGCTCGGTGGAGATCTCGCTGGGCGCAAAGGGTGTAGTCGAACTCGAATTGGTCTCAACCGGCGAAAAGTGGCGGCGCGGTCCCAGTCACGACGTGCACTCCAGTCTCGAAGCCGCAGTCGACAGCCCGACGTGGCATCTTGTGCAAGCGCTTAACACACTGATCAAACCTGACGGGCACACGCCTGCCGTGACCGGCTTCTTTGATACGGCAAAGCCGCTTACGCCTGCGCAGATTGACATGATCAAAGCCGTCGTCGCCCGCCGCAACGAGGAGATGATGAAGAAGAATCTCGGCGTCTCGCACTGGACCGGCGACAAGAACTATCTGGACGCCATGATCGCGCTCGAGTCGCAACCGACCATCAACATTGAAGGCCTGGTCGCCGGATACACCGGCCCGGGCGGTAAGACAGTCCTGCCCCACCGTGCGGTCGCGAAGATCGACATGCGGCTCGTTCCTGACATGACCGCGCAAGGCACGCTGCAGTTGCTGAAGGATTATCTCGCCAAGCAAGGCTTCGGCGACATCGAGGTCAACATGTCAGGCGGCTATGATCCCAACCAGACCTCACCCGACTCCAAGCTCATCCAAACCCAGGTTTCGACCTACAAGAAGCTTGGACAGGATCCTCTGCTGTGGCCTCGAAGCGCGGGCTCATGGCCGGGATACATCTTCACCAATCCGCCGCTGAGCCTTCCGGCAGGGCACTTTGGCCTGGGCCACGGCACCGGAGCGCACGCACCGAACGAGTATTACCTGATCGAATCCACAGATCCTAAAATTCTGGGATTGGACGGCGCAGGCGGATCGTTCGTGGAGTACTTGTACGCGCTGGCATAGCTCGGAGCAGTAAGCAACCAATCGGGTTCAGAATTACCACGGAGCACGGAGATCAGGGGAGAACTCTTGTTCAGAAAACTCCCGTTCTCCGTGTCTCCGTGGTTAATCATTACCCGCGAAGACTGCCCAGTTGCAGGCCTCAGTTTTGGCTTCTTCCCACTGCGTCGTTAGAATTGTTGGTTGGCATTTATTCCGCTTCGCGCGGTATGAGGAGTCGTCTATGGCACATATGGTGCAGTGCGTAAAGATGGGACGTGAGATGGAAGGCCTTGATGAGCCGCCCTTCGATGGCCCCCTGGGGCAGCGAATCTACGAGAGCGTTTCCAAGTTGGCCTGGGAGCAGTGGCAGGAACACATGAAGATGCTGCTCAACGAATATCATCTGCAACCCTGGAAGAAGGAACACCAGGAATTTATCGTCCAGCAGCTGGAAGCTTACTTCTTCGGCGAGGGCTCCGATATACCGGCTGAGTACGTCCCTCCAACGCACTGATTATTCATTACGAATGGTTTTGATTCACCACAGAGACCCGGAGTTTTCACAGTTTCTCCGTGTCCTCCGTGGTGAAGACTCTTTGCACTCGCTCACGATTGCGGCGTGTACACCGCCCAACCTCGCGGTCCAGCCCAGAAATCCCCATATCCATCGTTCTGTGTCCACTTGATATCCGGACGGCTGTTGTCATGCCCTCCCCAGGCTACCGGGTCGAAGCGAACACCGTTCCACCGGGTTTGTACCCTAGCTCCGTTCCATGAGTCTCCGCGATTGTTGAGTACGTAGACCAATCCGGAGTGACTGTCGTCGCCTATCCTCTGCATCACGTAAACATCATCGCTGGTGAACAGCACCTGCGTCCCGCCACCCGCGAATTTCTCATGCGCCGCCACCAGTGCTGCGATGCCGCTCGCGCTGCCCACGCCGGCCAGCCCGAAGTTGTACCAGTCCATCCAGAACACGCTGGGATAGCCTTCGTGCGTCAGAATGAAGCTGTAGGCCATCAGCTTGTCGTGCTGGATGGCGTTGTTGTCGTCACGAATGGTGTCATGATTGTCGACAAACGTCACCGCCCGTAGCGGATAGTCCTGCATCACCGCGCCGGGTTGGGCAAGGTTAGTCAGGCTGAACCCAAAGGTGTCACACAAGCCTTTGAGACGGTAATGCAGGGGAAAATCAAAGGCGGATACGGGATTATCCATGAAGGTATTGATAGCGTTGAGCCAGTCGTCGATGGTGCGCTCGCTGTCCCAGCATTCGCCGACGCAAAACGGATAAAAGCCCTGCTCCGCCTTATTGAGGTAGCGTAGCTCGGCGATCGACTTCACCATCCAGGGGCCGTAGCCTTTGACGAAATCGAAGCGGAAACCGTCGTAGCCGATGGTTTCGATCAGCCACCGCGCAATGTCGATCATTGCTTCGTACACATGAGGATTGCGGTGGCACAAATGCGGCATGTCGCCGAAGTTCATTCCCTCGAAGGTCTCGTAGAAAGACGGGTGGAAGCAGGTCCAATCGCGCGGGAACTTCCCGCTACCCGGGTTGAATTTGGTCCATCGGATATTCCCATCGATCGGGTTCTGCTCTTCTGCATCGCCGCCGCTGTTGTGGTTGATCACCAGGTCCGCGTACACCTGAATATTGGCTGCATGCGCGGCATTAATCAGCGCGACCAATTCAGGTTGATTGCCAAACCATGTCTTCACACGGCCCTTTTGGGCAATGTCGCCGAGGTCGTAATAGTCGTAAGGGTCATAGCCCATGGAAGGCCCGCCCAGGTTCGCAGCTTTGCACGCAGGCGGCAGCCACAAGGCGGTGAAGCCAGCCTGCTGCAGTTCGGGAATCTTGCCGCTAACGAAGTTCCACCACGTGCCGTCCTGGTGCTCGGCATCGGGGCAATTCCAATAGAACGCTTGAAACAGAACTCCCATGGCAGCCTCCTGTGGTGAGAAGGAAGCTTAGCGCAATTTCGGTGTGGAATTTGCCATAACACGATGAAAATTTCGCGATGTCAGCGACTGAAGAAATTAATCGTGTTGATAGCGGTGAGCGTACTATCGCACAACGGTTTCATCGCCGCTCAAGGGTAGGAAATATTGCGTGCCCCGGATCGGTTCGCTCACCCGCCGGAGCAGCGCCTGAAGGTCTTCGCTGTGCTCCACAAAATCGATCTCAGAGGTGTTGACGATCAGCAAGTCCGACGACGTGTAGTGAAAAAAGAAATGCTCGTAAGCCTTCACTACTTCCTCGAGATAATCCTCGCTGATCGCTTTCTCCCCCGCCGCATTCTTCTTTTTCAGCCGTTTCTTCAGCACCTCTGGCGTTGCCTGCAGATAAATCACCAGATCGGGCGTCGGAATATTCTGCCGGAACATCTCGTAGTAACGGTTGTAAACCTCCAGCTCAGCATCGCTGAGATTCAGGCAGGCAAACAGCTTGTCTTTCTCGAAGATGTAGTCGGCAACGACTGTACGATTGCTATTGCGCTTTACATCGAGGGGCGCGAGTTGCTCATAACGCGCAATCAGGAAGGCAAACTGCGTTTGAAAAGCCGCGCCGCGCTCACCTTTGTAAAAGCCGTTGAGGAAGGCGTTGTTCTCGGGCTCGCTTACTCGCTGCGCGTGTAGCGTTTCAGCGATGACCTTGCACAGCGTGCTTTTTCCGACTCGGATGGGGCCTTCAACGGCGATATAACGCGGCGGTTCGAACAGGTTAGCCATGGCACGATACGTTCCGCAGAATATCGCCCCGCCCGACGCGTGGCAATGACTCCGTAGCGCTGAGTTGTGGAAAGCTGGGGGAAGCTATTGTGCAGCTTAGCAAAACAGCCATTGCCTTGTTCGCGCGATAATCAATCTCGATGATCGCAGAACTCGCTGGCGGTGTTGCATTGGCCGGTCTGGCTACCTGGGCCGGATTCGAAAGCATGTGGCCAACCCTGCACGCCTACGGACGCTCCTTTATCGGATTGCTACCCGGTTCCCGCCAGTTAGCGCTCACCTACGACGACGGTCCCAACGATCCAGACACGCTGAAGTTACTTGAAGTTCTGGCAAAGCACGAGGTCAAGGCGACGTTCTTCGTGCTCGGCCGCTTCGTCGAACAGAAGCCGGAGATTGTTGGCGCCCTTGTGGCCGGCGGCCACGTCATCGGCAATCATAGTTGGGACCACCCACGCCTGATCTTCGCTTCCGACGCAGAACTTCGCCGGCAAATCGAGCGTACGCAAACCGCGGTATTCGATACCTGCGGAATCACCCCCAAGCTCTTCCGTCCTCCCTACGGAGGACGCCGGCCCGGCACCTTGAGTGCCGTTCGCAAACTCGGCCTGGAGCCCGTGATGTGGAATGTAACCTGCTACGACTGGAAGCCCACAACCGCCGATCGTGCGTTCGCTCACGCTCGCCGCCAGATTCGCGGCGGCGACGTCATCCTGATGCACGACGGCGACCAGCTTGCCATGGGCGCCAACCGCAGCCACACCGTCAGAGCCACCGATCGGCTCATCGCCCATTACAAGGCGCAGAACTACGAGTTCCTGACCATTCCTGAAATGCAGGCCCTGGCGCAAACCGCTGCGGTCGCTCCTTGAGTGTTGAAAAAAAACCAAACACTACACCTTCCTGCAACGTCCTACAGTACGAGAGCGCCCAAGCATGACGCATGAAGGCACCATGGCGGCGAATCCGGCACGCTTCACAATCGACTGCAGGGGAGAAACCTGCTTGACCCAGGATGCGGCAGACACCCTGGATCTGGAAACATGTGTTTGCCGCTACTCGCTTCTGCTCTTTCGCCTCGCTTATGGAGTTTTGCGTAATTCCCACGATGCCGAGGACGTGGTTCAAGAGACGTTCTTGCGGGCGCATCGGCAGGGAATCGCTTCTGTGCGCGACACCCAGGCCTGGCTAGCCACGGTCGCCTTTCGCATCGCGGTGGATCGGAAGCGAAAGACCGAGCCGCTCCCCTTGGCAGAGTACGGAGTTCCCAGCGGCCAGCCGAACGCAGAGCGATTGGCAATTCGTCGCGAACAGGTTGAAAGACTGCAAACTCTGATCACTTCGTTGCCGGAAGCATTTCGCCTTCCCCTGGTGCTTTCTGCAATCGACGAACTGAATTCCCGGCAAATCGGGGAAATGCTCGGCCTACCGGAGTCGTCGGTGCGTGGACCAATCATGCGGGCCCGCCAAATCCTCAAAGACAAAACGTCGGCCCTCTCGGAGTCGGAGCTATGAAGGATCACGAATTCGACGCGCTGTTGCACGAAGCACTAA
>DASRAA010000183.1:0-2899 GCA_035638375.1 Binatia bacterium
TGACGTCCGGCGTTACGAAGGTTGGGGTGGAGACGCCGGTCATGTCCTGCGTGAACTTTTCCTCATCCATTAACTTCGGCCCTGGCACGCCCATCAGCTTGATGCTTATGCTCATGAAACCAACATCGTCGATGTCCGGCGTTACGTAAGGGCCGGGTCCGGAGAATCGAACCCAGGCGCGAAATGTTTGCGGCTTCGCATAAATGCCGTGACGAAGCTTGGGCGGCAGATTGTCGTGGACGATGAATTCCCCACGCACTATGCCGTGCGTCTTGGTGTTTCCTCCGCGCTCGAACCCGCCAGGTTTCCACAGCAGACGCATTTGCTTTTGGAAGCTGTCGATGATGGAGTCAATATAGGCCTCCTCGTCGGGAATCGGGCGCTCTTCAGCGATTTTCAGCCCAGCGTCGGGACGCCGCAGATTGATGAGGGCCGTCGTCAAGCCTGCCAATGGATCGCGCAGCACCGCATCAAATACCGGGCGGAAGAAGGGATCGAAGCGGCGTTCCAGATGCACGAAGGCGGTCGAAGCCCCTGCCACCCAATTTAACCACGCCGACCCAGTATTGGGAGGCGGTATCGGCCGGCTGATGTTGGAATCGGTCAGAGGCACGACGTAACCCCAAGCGACTCTGTTGAACTAAAAGTATTCGTGAAACTATGGCTGCGAGGACGATTTTTGTCAACGAGCTAGGTTAAGGCTAGGCCGTATACTGTTCGACCGGAGATGCCACTGATGTGGTTGCCTCTGCTCACACGCATGCGATTTGGTCTCGCGGGGCCTCTAAGCTGGTCGTCTTGCGTCCGCCAGAATCACGTCGGCAGCCTTCTCCCCGATCATGTAAACCGAGCTCACGATGAAAAACCCGGGAATGCGCGGAAAAACCGAGGCATCCACCACCCGCAGGCCGCGCGTGCCATAGACGCGGAAATTATTGTCCAGGACCCCGTTCTGTTCGCGCGGCCCGATCGCGCAACTGCAGGAAGCGTGATGGCCCCAGGCGTTGTAGCGGGCAAAATCCCGCAATTCCTCGGTAGACTGCACATGCTCCCCAGGCAGCGTTTCTTCAGCAATGAGGCCCCGCCGCTTCAGCTTCTCAGTCAACTTGCGCACAAAGCGAATTCCATCCACAACCGAGTCTAGGTCCTCGCCGCCATCGCTGGTACCTTCTTCAAAATAGCGAAAATTGACCTGCGGCAAATCGCGTGGATCGGCGGAGCGCAGCGTCACCTCACCTGCGCGATTGTTGGTGTGCGCCTTCAGCACCGCCCAGGTCAGATAGTTCAGGTTTTTCACGAAGAGATCAGAGTAGCCTGGGAAATATCCCTCGAAACGGCCAAGGAAGGCGACACAGAACAGATCTGGCAGCGGGCGCCCGGCTGCTGACCTCTTGAACATCGCCAGCACTCCCCCGTTGGTGATATATGGACCGCTTCGCCGGCTCTTCCATTCACTAAACTGAGGATCCGTGGTGTCGAATTTCGCTCCTTGAAAGATGTGCCATTGGTCGAAGTTCATTCGATTAACCACGCCGACTTCGTAGCGATCCTGCAGGTTCTTACCGACACCTGGCAGATCGACTTTGACTCCGATCCCATGGCGTTCTAGCTCGGCCCGGGGCCCGATTCCGGAAAGCATCAGCAGTTGGGGAGTGTTGAAGACTCCGCCTGAAAGGATAACTTCACCGGAGGCGTAAACCCGCTGCATTTTGACAGAATGCTCGTTCGGCTGTGCATGTGCGCGAAAAAGCCGCTCCCCGCTAAGGTATTCCACGCCGATCGCGCGGCAGTTCTCATCGAAAAGGACGCGCGTCACTAAAGCGTTCATTTCAATCTTCAATTGCTTCGGGTACCTATCAGCGACCTCCAGCACGCGCTCGCGCGAACCGACGCGCTGGTGGTTGCCGGTGGCGAGCGGCGTGTAACGCATGCCGAAGGAATTCTCTTGCACCAAGCGCCAGTCGTTGGGATCGAGCTGACTCTCCACCAGCCAGCGCACCCGCTCGCCCAGATATCCGATCTCCTTCGCCGCCTCCACCGTGCAATCAGCAATCGTCTTAAGCAAATCGTAGTTCCCCACGGAGATCATTGGGGTTGCTTTCTCAGTGCTCAGCCATCCTTTGAACCCATGGCGCGTCGGGTTGATACCGATCTTGGCGAGCCAGCGATGGAGGGGACGATGATGGCAGTTTTCCACACGCTGGAAGTAGCGCCGCATATTATCGGCGTTCCAGGAGGAATCACCGGTTAGGGCCGCGATGCCATCCCAGTCGGCATTGTGCGGGTAAACCATGATCATGGCATTGTGCGCCGTGCACCCACCCAAGGCTCCGGCGCGGGGATAGAGCACACCCTCGACACCCGGCTTATTCCAATCCTGGCGATATTTCGTATCGTCGCGCCGTAGTTGCTCGGCACTGCGATACTTGGGGTCCCGCCGCTGGACTTCGTCGTTGGAATAGTGACGAACGAAGAAGTCCCACTTCATGGCTTCGTTCTCGGTCGCGAAGGGGTGGAAGCAGGGAACGTCGTAGTCCGCCGGCAGGCGGTCCGGGTGTGACATGGGGTGGTCAACGCCGCGTGCTTTTTTCGCATCGCTGCCTGCCTCCAGCAACACAACGTTATGACCCGCCTCGGCAAGACGCGCGGCCACCGTGCCCCCGCCAGCGCCAGAGCCTACAACAATGTATTCGCAATCGGATCGCGGTATGTCGTCTGCGGTTGGGATTGCCATTTCAGATTTGCGGGATTAGCCGTCAAGAC
Source organism: Binatia bacterium (assembly GCA_035638375.1). GTDB lineage: Bacteria > Acidobacteriota > Terriglobia > Terriglobales > Acidobacteriaceae > DASRAA01. Next base: position 2,764 of record DASRAA010000183.1, read on the forward strand.
AGCGAGAAACTCTCTTGCCCGCTGTTGCCGCTTCAGAACGGTGTTTGCTGAACGGCGGCTAGATTATAGCCACGGAGGTGGGCACTATGAAACTTGTCCGTTCTGTGCCCACTGCCACAAGAAGTTCGGCTGTCGA
>DASRAA010000184.1:0-19574 GCA_035638375.1 Binatia bacterium
ATAATCGTGCCAGACGATGGAGGAGTTGGCTCCCACCACCTGTGACAAAGTCCCCGCAGGAAGCGGAAGGACAGGGTCAGGGGGCTTCAAACCTTGAAAGGAGACATTCGTCGGCATGATCACGCAGTAAAAAAGGGGCCAGTCGGAATCCGGTTCCGGCAGATTATCGTTGTCCAGTTGCGCCATCTTCGGTCCTATGTGGCAGCCGGCGCAACGGTGGTCATCCTGCACCACGTAGCCAAGGCGGAGGGTTCTGGATACAGGGGATCAAGCGCGATCCGCGGCGCCTGCGATGTCGCCATCCTTCAGGAGATGTCTACAGACGGTCTGATTAGCTTGAAAGTGCAAAAGAACAGGTTCGGTCAGCGTATGAATTTCACCGTTCAGCCGGACTTTGAAGCCGGGATGTTCAGTCTCACAGACGCGCCAGCAGGTGCGGAACGCCGGGATGTCGCGGGAGAAATGAAAGATGCGATACGAGCCCAGCCGGGCATGACCCAGGAGCAGATCATTAGGCAGGTCCGTGTCAATAAACGTAAGGGCTGCGAAATTCTGCGATCCAACGAGGGCACATTGTGGCTTGCAGAGGAGGGCGCTCGCAATAGCCGGTGTTATTTCCCAATACCGAGTTGTTCCGCTGTTCCGATGTGTTCTGGAACAACTGGAACACTAGGTACGACTGAAGCCGCTGTTCCAGTTGTTCCACACCCTATAGGGTGGAACAACGGAACAGCTCAGGAGTACCCAAACTGAGCACCACGGACTGACCGCACCTAATTCCCAACCACAAGCTGCACGCTGTACCGACACAGCTCCTAGAAATCAATTCTCTGATTGCTTCGGCGATGCGTTCGCGGAATCCCCAGCGCGTCACAGAACGCTTCAGTTCTTGGTTCCCCAGCACCAAATGTCAGACACCGATCATTCATCCATATTGGAACGTGGTATCGTTCTTCCCGAGGCGAACTCCCCGGCCACGCGGGAAAGAGAGAGTTTACGCATGGCCAGGAAGAGGTTCCAGCGAGGCCAGTTGCTACTCCGTGGAACCAAGAATCCCGTATGGGTAGGACGCTGGCGAGAGGATGTCATTGAGAATGGTTGCGTCAGGCGAATCCAGAAAAAAGAGATCCTTGGAACCAAGACTGACTACCCAACCCGCAAGCTGGCGCTTCGTGCGCTCGAGGACCGGCTTGCGGATATTAATCACGTTTCGTACCAGCCAAAGCCCGTAGCGAAGTTTGCGGAATTTGCTGAGAAGTGGCAGCGATTAGTACTGCCGAATCTCAAACCGTCGTCGCAGCCACCCATTAAGTCGCAGTTGCGAAAGCATCTGCTACCGGCCTTGGGTTCTGTTGCGATGAAAGATATAACCGGGGAGCTGGTGTAGTCTTTTGTCGTCGATTGTGACCTCAACCCCAAAACCATTAAAAACCTGATCGGAACCTTGCGTATCATGTGGAACTCTGCGAAGGCTTGGGGGTATGTCGGACATGACCCGTTCAATGGGCTCGTGGTGCCAGAATGGGACGCGCCTGAACAGCCCTCCTTCTCACCGGAGGACATCAAACGCATCATTGACGCGGCAGAGCCGCCCTACGACACGATCTTCTGGCTCGTAGCTCAGACTGGCATCCGACGTGGAGAGGTGTGCGCTCTGGACGTCGCGCACGTCGATCTCGACGGCTGTGTGATCGTGGTTAAGCGGAGCCGAAATGGGCGCCACATCACGGACAACAAGAGCCGCCGGCCGAGGGTGTTCAGCATCTCGCCCCGACTGGCGGAGCGCCTGCGATTGTTCGTGAAAGGGCGTCAGGGTGACGAACCGCTCTTTCTGACGGCAGAAGGAAAGCGGTTGCACCCGGACAATTTCGTGAAGCGTCACCTCAAACCCCTGCTGAAACAGTTGGGATTGGAGGGCGGCCTTCATGCTTTCCGCCACGGCAACGCCACGGTCCAGGATCGTCTCAACACACCCCTTAAGGTGCGGCAAGAGCGGCTTGGACACGCTGGAGCGCGCACGACGATGGGATACACGCACGTTGTTGGGGACGATGATCGGAGACTGGTTGAGCAGTTGGATGACCTGTTCTGTCCAGTCGAAGATCAGAAAATTTTGTGCCCAAATGTGCCCAACTCCAACAAAGAAGCGCTTGCGGTAGACACGCAAACGCTTCGCATTCAATAACTTGTTTGGTTGCGGGGGGTGGATTTGAACCACCGACCTTTGGGTTATGAGCCCAACGAGCTACCAGACTGCTCCACCCCGCACTTCGATAATACAAATCCGTGAACGTGCGGTCAAACCGAAGCGCATGTGCGAGACCTTTCTCGTGATGGTAGGCTGATTTGGTGAGCGGTAGGAAACGAGACGAATCGGACAATCCCGCCATCATTTGGGCGCGCTACTCGGAGATTGCCTTCATCATTCCCGCAGCTGTGGTGGTTGGATTGCTATTGGGCAAGCTCTTGGATCACTGGCTGCACACAAAATGGCTTTTCATGGCAGGGATCGTCTTTGGGGCAGTGGTTGGCTTCATCCAGATGATTCGCATGGTCACCCGCATGATTACCGGAGCTAAGGAGTGAGCGGCCTTTGCAAGAACTCTTTTCTAATGTTGCCGGTCTTGAACAAGCCATACTTCGTCTATATGTGACAAATGCGAGCTTCATTCGCCGAGAATTTTTACCAATACCCGTTTCTTCCGTCGGCCATCGAATTCTCCGTAGAAAATCTGCTCCCAAGGGCCGAAATCCAGTTTTGACTTCGTGACAGCGACGACCACTTCCCTGCCCATCACCTGCCGTTTCATGTGGGCATCGGCATTGTCTTCGCCTGTGCGATTGTGCAGGTAAGCAGAGGTGGGGTCGTGCGGCGCCAGTCTTTCCAGCCAGGAGAGGTAATCCTTGTGCAGTCCTGACTCATCGTCATTGATAAACACCGAGGCGGTGATGTGCATGGCATTCACCAAGACGAGCCCCTCGGCGATTCTGCTCTCCCGCAGACACGCCTCCACCTGATCGGTAATATTTACGAATCCAAACCGCGACGGGACTTCAAACCACAACTCTTTTCGAAAGCTCTTCATATCGTTAGATTGTTTATCTTCTGAATGTGACTGACCAGGAGGCTTATCATGGAGCGAGCCTTCCGCGGGAGTTTGTGGCTATCCAAGGAGAGTCGGGATCAACCCCATCAGCGGCTAAAGCCAGCTCGGAGAGAAGAGCGTCTTTACGGACGGCCTGCAGGCCGCTCCAGTCCAAACAGCACTTAATCAGAGCCTCCTAACTGGGGAGATTATCCGAATGCAGATCGGCGGGACTTCTTCTGTCCGTCAGCAAGTCTGCGAGCTTTGTCAGCAACTCCTCCGGCGATGTCCCCTTAGTGATCCAGACATTTGCTGCGCCTATCGACTCACCGGGTAATTCAGGATATGCGGAAAGAACCATCACGGGGACTTTCCTCTGCTGCAGGAGAGTTCGAGCAAGGGCGAGCCCCGTCATGCCGGGCATATAGTAGTCGACGATAACCAAATCGATGGGTTGAGCGGCAAAGATTTCCAGGGCTTGTGACGGTGAATTCGCAGTCAACACTCGATAGCCTGCCCGCTCCAGCATGAGCTTGCGCAAGAGCAGCTGGTTCTGTTCATCGTCGACGCAGAGAATTGTGGCATCCATATGTCTTGCTTCGACCGAGCCGAGGGTTCGTGCTATTAAGTGCAGTAATCCTGTTGCCGCTTGCTTGAGCTAATCAGAAAGTGCTCAACGATTTCGCATAGAACTCGTGGGCCTTCCAACTTGCTCAAAAACATATCGGCGCAATTTGCGTCTGCGGGGACCTCATTTACACCAGACAGAAGAATGAAAGGCACTTTGGGCAGGAAGGCTTTTATCTGTCGAGCGAGTTCGGTTCCTTTTGAGCCGGGCATCAGATGATCGGAAAGCACCAGATCGATATGTCGTGAATCTGCAATTTCCAATGCCTGCGCAGCTGAGCACGCAGTCACGACCTTGTAGCCGGCCTTCTCCAGCACCAGGCGTCTGAGCTCCAGCGGCACTTCTTCGTCATCCACGCAAAGAATCACGGCTTTTCCCGAAGCCATATTTCAACCTGCTAGTCGGCGGTTGCAGCCACGCTTATCGCAAGCGTCGCCGGAACCGTTGATCCTGGAATAAAAACGGAGAAACACGTCGCGTTGCCGGTGGTGAATCGCAAACTGCGAAAACGTATGCTTCCGTCGTATTTCTGAATGATTCCTCTGCTAATCCAGAGCCCGAGTCCAGTTCCTTTTGTCTCCTTGGTAGTAAAAAATGGTTCAAAGATCCTCCGGGAGTACTTTGGATCGATTCCCGAGCCTGTGTCTATAATCCAAATGCGAATTCCTCTCCGGCCTCCATTGTGTTCGGATTGCTCGCTTACCCGAATCCGTAAACGTCCCCCTTCTTTCATGGCCTCGACGGCATTCCCAATCAGGTTGAGAAATACCTGCTTCAATTCGTTAGGGTAACCCTGCACTGTTCCGCTGCCTCCGAAATGTTTTTCCAAAACGATGCCGTTCGCTCTAATGCGGCGTGACTGCAGTTCGAGTACGTTATCGAGCACATCAAGAACAGAAACCGAAACCGGGTCCCTTGACTCACGATAAAAGCTAAGGGTTTGCTTGGTGATGTGCGTGACACGGGCGAGTTCCTGCTCGGCGAGACCGATGTAAGATTGAGCTTCCTTGTCGAGCGACGGATGCTCCCGCAATAAGAAAAAAGCATTGGAAATTGCTTCGAGCGGGTTGTTGATTTCGTGCGCAATGATGCCAGCCAGTCGGCCCATAGCTGCGAGTTTCTCCGATCGAACCAACGCTTCTTCGGCCAGTTTTCGGTCAGTTATATCGATACAACCGCCGATGTATCCCGAGAAGGAGCGGTCGGGACCGATTAAGGGAACACCGTTGTTGATGATCCATCGAAACTCGCCGTCGGCACGGCGCAGGCGGTATTCGATTGAGAATGGGGTCCTCTCATCGAACGCGCCACCGTACGCCATCAGACATCTTTCCACATCGTCAGGATGAACGCCTTGCGCCCAGCCGTTGCCCAATTCCTGTTCGAGAGTTCTTCCCGTGAAATCCAACCACGGCTTATTGAAATACGTACACAGCCTGTCGAGCCCCGAAATCCAAATCATTACAGGCGCCTTATCCGCCATGGTTCGGAAGCGCCGCTCACTCTCGGCCATCTTTTCCTGGACTCGCCGCTGTTCGGTGACGTCCGTATTAGTCCCGAACCAGCGCACGATTCGGCCATTGCTGTCGTGAATGGGGAGAGCGCGCGACAGGAACCATCGGTACTCGGCATCGTGACCCCGTAGGGGAAAGGTGTCTTCCCAAGGGTTGCCGACAGCCCATGAACGAGCGAACCCGCTCACCACGCGCAGCGCGTGCTCGGGATGAATCAGCTTTTGCCAGCCGGCATCACGCATCTCGTCAAACTTGGTGCCGGTAAATTCGTACCAACGCTGGTTGTACCAGGAGACAGATCCATCGGGATCGGCGATCCAGGCGAGTTGGGGAATGGAATTCGCCAAGGTACGGAATTGGCTTTCGCTGGCCTGAAGTTCTTCGGTTCTTTGCGCGACCCTGAGCTCCAGATCTCGATTGAGTCTTTCTAACTGTCGGGTCTTGCGATGCAATTCGGCGAAGACGCTGACCTTTGCCCGCAACAACTCCGGGATGACAGGCACAGATATATAGTCAACCGCCCCGCGTTGGTAGCCCTTGACGCGATCAACATCTGTCAGATGCACTGCCGAGATGAAGATGATGGCAGTCTTCTGAAAACGCGGATGCTCCCGGATCATTTCGGCAAGCTGAAAGCCATCAAGGTCCGGCATGCTCACGTCCATCAACACCACGGCAACGTCAGTCTTCAAGAGCTGCTCAAGGGCCTCTTTCCCCGACGAAGCTTTGAGCAGGTTCTCTCCCAATTCGCTCAGAATGACTTCATAACTGAGCAGCTTGGCAGGCTGGTCGTCCACCATCAAGATGTTGACTTGATCGTGTTCGTGCATTCATCAGCGCGGGCCAACCAGGTCTTCCGCCTGTATGGCGTCGCCTCCTTGGCTTATCGATGCAGCCACATCCGCAGTGCCGACAGAAGTTGCTCGGTATTTACCGGCTTGGCCAGATACTCTGAAGCTCCGGCTTCAAGACACTTTTCACGGTCACCCTTCATCGCTTTGGCCGTGAGCGCGATGATAGGAAGCCGGCGAAATGCAGCGTTCTGGCGAATTACCTGCATGGTTTCGTAGCCGTCCATTTCGGGCATCATGATGTCCATCAAGGTAATTGCGACATCAGGCGTGGTCTCGAGAGTCGCAATCGCTTCACGTCCAGTTTCCGCCGTAAGCACGGTCATTCCACGACGCTCCAACACACTACTGAGAGCAAAAATGTTTCGCACATCGTCGTCGACTACCAGTACCTTCTTTCCAACGAGAGCCTCGTCGGAACTGTGCAGCTGATCGAGCATCTTTTGTTTTTCAGCCGGCAAGTCCGTGATCACTCGATGCAGGAACAATGCAGTTTCGTCGAGCAGCCGCTCCGGAGACTCCACTCCCTTCACCACCACGCTGCGAGCGAGGGAGTGTAGCCGCGCGTCTTCTTCAGGGGTCAACTCCTTGCCGGTAAATACGACGACCGGGAGATCGCTTAGCGAAGGCATTTCGCCCAGTTTCTCCAGGACCTCAAAGCCCGACATATCCGGCAATCGAAGGTCAAGTACGACGCAGTCAAATGGCTGCTCCGCCAGCAGGCTTAACCCTGCTAAGCCGGTATCGGCGAAGGTCACGTCGATGTCGTCGTAGCCCAAGAGAGCGCCGATGCTGAGTTGCTCGGAGGGATCGTCTTCGATCACCAGGAGTTCCTTGCGCCGCGGACTGGCATAGGCTTTGATTTTGTCCAGCGCACTCTCAATTCCCTCAGTCGAAGTCGGCTTCGTCACGAAGGAGAATGCTCCGCGGGCTAGCCCGTGCTGCCGCCCTTCGTCCAACGTGAGCATCTGCACAGGAATGTGCCGGGTGCTCGGATCCTGTTTCAGATGGTTCAGCACCGTCCAACCCAGCATGTCGGGTAGGAAGACGTCCAGCGAGATGGCGCTGGGACGGAACTCGCGTGCGAGCGCCAGCCCTTCTGTGCCACGTAAGGCAGCAAGGACTCTAAAGCCTTTGTCTCGGGCCAGATCGCAGATGGCGCGAGAGTAGTGAGGATCATCTTCGACGACCAACAGCACCGAGTCGCCAGGTTGAATGCTGGCACGATCGTCGATAACCCGTTCCGCTTCGACCTCCGTCGTAGTGACGTTCGCCATTTGCAGCGGTAGAGACGAAGGTGAAGCCTTCCCTTCGAGGACGGACACCTTCGGGACAGACGGGCCAACATAGGTCTGGGGCAGATACAGCGTGAAGGAGCTACCTTTGCCGGGTTCGCTTCGCAAGTGGATCTCTCCGCCGAGGAGGCTTGCAAGTTCACGGCTGATGGCCAGTCCCAAACCCGTTCCGCCGTATTTACGGCTGGTTCCTGCATCGGCCTGCTGAAATGCCTCGAAGATGATCCGCTGCTTCTCGTAGGGAATTCCGATGCCAGTGTCCGCAACCTCGAATGCAACCACCGACCCCGCTCGTCGCAAAATCGGATGGTCTTCGCTCCATCCCTCTTCGACCGGCCGCACCGACAGCCTTACTCCACCTTGGTCGGTGAACTTGAATGCATTGGAGAGCAAGTTCTTGAGCACCTGCTGGAGACGCTTGGAGTCAGTGACGAGACTGCGGTCAAGGTTCGGTTCGGTATAGATTTCGAAGCTGAGACGACGGTTTTCGGCTTCATGGCGGAAGGGTCTGGCAATCATCTCAAGCAAGCTTGCAAAAAAGACCTCTTCCGCTTCAACTGAAACCGTCCCAGACTCGATCTTCGACAGATCGAGAATGTCGCTGATCAGATTCAACAGATCGGTGCCAGCGGCGTGGATGGTTCGCGCGTACTCAACCTGCTTGGGCGTCAGATTGTGGTCGGGATTGTCGCTGAGCTGCTGGCCGAGCACCAGAATGCTGTTTAGCGGCGTGCGCAGCTCGTGCGACATGTTAGCCAGGAATTCTGATTTGTACTTCGAGGTAAGCGCCAGCTCCTTGGCTTTGTCTTCCAAGGCCCGGCGGGCCTGCTCGATTTCCTGGTTCTTTCTTTCGACTTCGACGTTCTGCTCAGCAAGTTGCTGCGCTTTCTGCGCCAATTGCTCATTGGTCTGCTGCAATTCTTTCTGCTGAGTCTGGAGTTCGGCGGCCAGCTGCTGCGACTGCTTCAACAAGGCCTCAGTCTGCATGGTAGCTTCAATGCTATTGAGTACAATGCCGATGCTGGCAGTGAGCTGTTCAAGGAAGGCGAGCTGCGAAGCTGTGAACGCGCTGAGGGATCCAAGTTCAATTACGGCCTTTACACGATCCTCAAAAAGCACCGGCAACACGATGACGTTGCGCGGTACCGCTTCGATCAGACCAGAACGAATCGAGATGCTGTTCGGCGGTAAGTCATTAATCAGCATCCTTCGTTTCTCGGCGGCGCACTGGCCTATCAGACCTTCGCCAATCTTGAGTTGCTTCAGGTGACCGTCCTCGCCATCGCTGGCGAATGCGGAGAGCAGGACCATGGTGTTCGAGCCTTCCACCTCCATCTGATAAATCACACCTTGCTGTGCGTTGACCAACTGCGAAAGCTCGGAAAGCAACATTCGACCTACAGACGTCAGATCGCGCTGGCCCTGCAACATTCCTGTGAATCGCGCCAGGTTTGTCTTGAGCCAGTCCTGCTCGGTATTGCGCTCCGTTGTGAGACGGAGGTTGTTGATCATGGTGTTGATGTTGTCTTTCAGCTCCGCGACTTCTCCGCTGGCCTCGACCTGGATAGAACGGGTGAGGTCGCCCTTAGTCACCGCTGTGGCGACCTCGGCAATTGCGCGCACCTGGTTCGTGAGGTTGTCGGCCAACAGGTTGACGTTTCCTACCAGGTCTTTCCAGGTTCCGGCAGCTCCGGGCACATTCGCCTGGCCGCCCAGTCGGCCTTCGACGCCTACCTCGCGTGCGACGGTTGTAACCTGGTCAGCAAAGGTCGCCAGGGTGTTGGTCATGTTGTTGATGGTTTCAGCGAGTGCGGCGACCTCACCTTTGGCATAAACCGTCAGCTTCTGGGTGAGAACACCGTTGGCGACAGCCGTTACGACCTTTACGATGCCGCGCACCTGTTCGGTTAAGTTCGCGGCCATGGTGTTGACGTTGTCGGTCAGGTCTTTCCAGGTTCCGGCAACTCCCGGCACCTGGGCCTGGCCGCCGAGCTTTCCTTCGGTACCAACTTCACGAGCTACGCGAGTTACTTCGGCAGCAAAGGCGTTGAGCTGGTCCACCATGGTGTTGATGGTGTTTTTCAGCTCGAGAATCTCGCCCTTCACGTCAACCGTGATCTTGCGGGACAAGTCTCCGCGAGCGACGGCCGTCGTGACTTCGGCAATATTGCGAACCTGCCCGGTCAGGTTTCGCGCCATGGCGTTTACGGAGTCAGTGAGGTCTTTCCAAGTACCAGCCACACCGGGCACGTTAGCCTGACCGCCTAAACGGCCCTCCGTACCCACTTCGCGTGCGACACGCGTCACCTCGGCGGCGAACGAGCGTAGCTGCTCAACCATGGTGTTGAGGGTCTCTTTGAGTTGGAGGATTTCGCCGCGAACGTCAACTGTGATCTTCTTCGACAAGTCGCCTGTGGCAATAGCAGTCGCAACCTCGGCAATGTTGCGCACCTGGCCGGTCAGGTTATTGGCCATGGAGTTGACGTTGTCGGTGAGGTCTTTCCAGGTTCCCGCGACACCGGGTACCTGTGCCTGGCCCCCCAGCTTGCCGTCGGTGCCAACCTCGCGCGCCACCCGCGTGACCTCGCCAGCGAAGGCGTTGAGCTGGTCGACCATGGTGTTGATGGTGTTCTTCAACTCAAGGATTTCGCCCTTCACGTCCACCGTGATTTTGCGTGACAAGTCGCCGCGAGCGACGGCGGTCGTCACCTCGGCGATGTTGCGCACCTGGCCGGTGAGGTTGCCGGCCATAGCATTGACGGAGTCCGTAAGGTCCTTCCAAGTTCCAGCCACGCCGGGCACATTGGCTTGGCCTCCCAAGCGGCCTTCGCTGCCAACTTCGCGAGCTACGCGCGTCACTTCTGCAGCGAAAGATCGCAGCTGCTCAACCATGGTGTTGAGCGTCTCTTTAAGTTGGAGGATTTCGCCGCGGACGTCCACGGTAATCTTCTTGGAAAGATCGCCGTTAGCGATGGCGGTTGCGACCTCAGCAATGTTGCGGACCTGGCCAGTCAGGTTGCTGGCCATGAAGTTGACGTTGTCAGTCAGGTCCTTCCAAGTGCCTGCCACTCCGGGCACCTCGGCCTGACCTCCCAGCTTGCCGTCAGTGCCGACCTCACGGGCCACGCGCGTGACCTCGCCGGCGAAGGCGTTGAGCTGGTCGACCATTGTGTTGATAGTGTTCTTCAACTCAAGAATTTCGCCCTTCACATCGACCGTGATCTTGCGCGACAGGTCACCGCGAGCCACGGCTGTCGTGACCTCAGCAATGTTGCGTACCTGCGCGGTCAGATTGCCGGCCATCGAGTTCACCGAGTCGGTAAGGTCCTTCCATGTTCCGGCGACGCCGGGCACATTGGCCTGACCGCCAAGACGGCCTTCCGTCCCGACTTCGCGCGCGACGCGCGTAACTTCGCCGGCAAAGGCGTTGAGTTGGTCAACCATTGTGTTGATGGTTTCTTTGAGCAGCAAAATCTCGCCGCTGACGTTGACCGTGATCTTTTTTGACAGGTCGCCATTGGCGATGGCGGTAGAAACTTCCGCGATATTGCGGACCTGGCCCGTCAAGTTGCTGGCCATCGAATTGACAGAATCCGTGAGGTCCTTCCACGTACCACCGACCCCCGTGACAACCGCCTGTCCGCCTAGCTTGCCGTCGGTACCCACTTCGCGGGCGACGCGCGTCACTTCCGAAGCGAATGAGCGAAGCTGGTCAACCATGGTGTTCAGGGTGTCCTTCAGCTCGAGGATTTCACCCTTCACGTCCACCGTGATCTTGCGCGATAAATCGCCGCGAGCCACAGCCGTTGCGACTTCGGCAATGTTGCGGACCTGGGCCGTCAAGTTGCCGGCCATGAAGTTCACCGAATCCGTGAGGTCTTTCCAGGTGCCTGCGACGTCCGGGACTTGGGCCTGCCCGCCCAACTTGCCTTCCGTGCCAACCTCGCGTGCCACACGCGTGACTTCACCCGCAAAGGCGTTGAGCTGGTCCACCATCGTATTGATGGTGTTTTTCAACTCAAGAATCTCGCCCTTTACATCGACGGTGATCTTGCGAGACAAGTCGCCGCGAGCTACCGCCGTGGTTACCTCGGCGATGTTGCGCACTTGCGCGGTCAGGTTGCCGGCCATGGAGTTTACCGAATCCGTGAGATCTTTCCAGGTGCCTGCAACGCCCGGCACGTTGGCTTGCCCACCGAGCCGGCCTTCCGTACCGACCTCCCGGGCGACGCGCGTCACCTCGCCAGCGAAGCGGTTGAGCTGGTCCACCATCGTGTTCAGCGTCTCTTTAAGCTGAAGGATTTCGCCGCGGACATCGACCGTGATCTTGCGGGACAAGTCGCCGCTGGCAATAGCCGTGGCAACCTCGGCAATGTTGCGGACCTGACCAGTCAAGTTACTGGCCATGAAATTGACATTGTCGGTCAGGTCCTTCCACGTGCCACCGACGCCGGGAACCTGCGCTTGCCCTCCCAGCTTGCCCTCCGTTCCCACTTCGCGGGCCACCCGCGTAACTTCGCCGGCGAAGGCGTTGAGTTGATCCACCATTGTGTTGATAGTGTCTTTGAGCTCAAGAATTTCGCCCTTCACATCGACTGTGATCTTGCGCGACAAGTCGCCGCGAGCTACCGCCGTGGTTACCTCGGCGATGTTGCGCACTTGCGCGGTCAGGTTGCCGGCCATAGCATTGACAGAGTCGGTCAGGTCTTTCCACGTACCGGCGACTCCAGGAACCACGGCCTGTCCGCCCAGCTTTCCATCTGTGCCAACTTCGCGTGCCACACGCGTAACTTCCGCAGCGAATGACCGCAGTTGGTCAACCATCGTGTTAATTGCTTCTTTGAGCTGAAGAATCTCTCCACGGACGTCGACCGTGATCTTTCGCGAGAGGTCGCCGTTGGCAACGGCATTCGTGACCTCGGCGATATTGCGCACTTGTCCGGTCAGGTTACTCGCCATCGAATTCACGGAATCGGTCAAATCTTTCCACGTTCCCGCAACACCTGGGACTTGAGCTTGTCCGCCGAGTTTGCCGTCGGTACCTACTTCTCGGGCTACACGAGTCACTTCAGCCGTGAAGACGCTGAGCTGCTGAATCATCGTGTTCACGATGTTGGCCGAACGAAGAAATTCACCTTCCAAAGGGCGACCATCGACGTCTAACCGGACCGTCTGCGTGAGGTTCCCCTGGGCAACCCCGGCAATTGCGCGAGTAACTTCCGTCGTAGGGCGAAGGAGGTCTTCCACCAGCGTGTTGACGGAATTCTCCATTTCGCCCCAAGCTCCCCGAGACTCATGAAACTTAGTGCGCTCTCGTGTTCTGCCTTCCTTTCCAACGACTTGCCCCACTCGTTTCAATTCCAGCATCATCTGCTGGTTGGCCGCGGCAATATCGTTGAAAGTGTCTGCAATCTTGCCGGCCAAGCCTGTCCAAGAGCCGGGAAGGCGAACCGAAAAATCGCCATTCCTCATAGTTTGCAGGCTGCTCAAGATTGCGGCCAGATCAGCGGAAGGTAGGTCGGATGGAAAGCCAGAAGTGCTCGGCGATAGAGCTAGTTCGCCGGAATCACCGCTAGCCGTGGCGAGCACGGTGCGTTGGGACCTTCTCATGAGAATTTCACCTGTGGATCAGGAGGGCGTGATTCGTACAAGTCTGTAGGACCGCGCCAGAGTCGCGAGGCAATCGTTTATCAGTTGGGAACGATTATGGCCATACAGTGTTCACCGTATTGAGGCCAAAACAGGGCACATCTGCGAAGTTACTGCTTGCCTATCCTCATCGAACGACTAACGAATCCACTTAACCGAGCGTCAGGAGGGGTAGCTCGAACGGGAGACTGCAACTTTGATCGGGCCTTTTCTCGGAGGCTACTTGGATTCGGCCGGACCCCGGATGGAGACCAGGTACTCGACAATTTCCAGCTGATCGCTAGCAGAAATTGGAGCGCCATAGGCGTCCACCATCTTCTTTACTTCCTTCTCCCATACCGCTCGCGAAAAATTGGGCTGCATCTCCACGAAGCGATTCGAGTGGCAAAGCAGGCAATCCTTCTGGTAGGTCTGCAGACTGGGGCCTGGCGCCGGATCGGACGAATATTCTGGCAGGGTGATTTCCTGTACTACTACCGTCTTGCTGCTGGTTTTGGCGGGCTTAGCCTGGGTACCGCTCGCTGGTTGCTGTGAGAACGCGGTGTGTGCTCCCCAAGCGATTCCCAGCAGTAAAACCACGAAAGCGACGAAATGCCGGTGCCCGACGGCTCTCATATCACCTCTATATCGACGTGTTCAATAACGTCACGCTGATAACCGCTTCGGTTCCACTGCGAAACAACCTGCTGCTGATTGTCGTTATTGACAGCACGCACCAACAAACGGTAATTCCCTGTTGCAGGAGGCGCCCAATTCACACTCCACAATCGCCAGGAGTACTTGCCTAAGTCGGTCCCTAGGCTGGCTGCGACCCAGCTGTTCCCATCATTGGTGGAAACCCCAACCTTTCGGATTCCGGAACCGCCGTCATTCGCTACGCCCTGCAACCTGTAAACCTGGTTCGCCTTTATCTGCTCACCCGGCGTTGGCTTCACGAAAATAGAGTGAACCGCCATCTTAGTAATCGGTACAGGTTTTGGCGACAGGCTTTGGGGCGTTTCCTCGGCTCCAGAATTGTCCGGAACACGATACGCCGTATCCATCCAGAAAGTCTTTAGCGGTTTATCGAGAACGGTTATCGCCGACAACGATTTCACCCAGTAAGTCCCATACCAGCCGGGAACGACCAGGCGGAGCGGAAATCCGTTCAGCATTGGCAGCGGTGCACCGTTCATTTCGTAGGCAACAATGACTTCCCCGTCCAAGGCACTTTCTAGCGGTAACGACTTCTCAAATCTCGGCGTCTGCGGCAGAGGCGGTGTATCCAGTCCGCGAAAACCGACTTGAATGCTGCCTGGCTTCACACCTGCGGCGTTGAGCAGGTCACGCAGCCGCATCCCCTTCCATCGCGCATTGCCCATGGCGCCGAATCCCCATTGGCCGCCCGGCACTCTAGGCTCGAAAAGGCTGCGTGCGTTCCCAGCACACTGACAGAGCGCCACTACCGAAACCGGCGTGAATTTCGCTTTCAATTCAGCCAGCGAGAGTGTGAGCGCCTTTGAGACATTCCCTGTCACTTCAAGACGAAATGTCTTCGTGTCCACCGAAGTTGGAATTCCAGACAGGTGCCACCGCACAAAGAAGACGTCGTTCGGGGTAAGATCCGTATCGAAATACCGCACAGGAGTTTCCAGCTGCGGAGGGCGGTCGGTGAGCAAAATCAACTCCCGCTTTTGGGGATAGCGGACCAGCAATGGGGAGTTGGGCGTATCTGTCGCCCAAACCGAGGGGAGTATTCCCGAAAATGGTGCTTTCGCGTCGATCAGCCCGCGTATCGTCGCGTACGCGCCCCAAGACGTCAGAAAGACACTAAACTCCCGCCGATTCATCGATCTCCGCTTGTCCTAGCTCTTTAATTGTCATCCATGCCTGCATCCCTGCATTGTCGCAACATAATCCCATCAAATACTGTTTTCGGCAACCCAAGACCGCAGATCCGCCCTGCTACTGCCCATCGGCAGCGGAACTCTGCTAACATCAAGAAACCGGGCTTCACTCCAGTGCAAAGCTGGAAGGAGCAGCCGTAATTCGAGGCCCAAGGATCGCCGGGCACTCACAGACGACCCATGGCCATTTCCGCTTTACCACATCTTGACGTGCTGGAGGCTGAGAGCATCCACATCATGCGCGAGGTTGTGTCCGAGTCCTCGCGCCCAGCGATGTTGTACTCCATCGGCAAAGACTCATCGGTGATGCTCCGGCTGGCGCAGAAGGCGTTCTATCCGGGGCGGATTCCCTTCCCTCTGATTCACGTCGATACTGGATTCAAGTTCCGGGAAATGATCGAGTTTCGCGACCGCACTGCTCGTGAGTTAGGACTGACGTTGATCGCACATACGAATCAGGAAGCGAAGCGGACGAACGCCAATCCCTTTGAACTTGGCACAAGCAGATGCTGCGGATTGCTGAAAACCAAAGCGCTTCTTGACGCCCTGCATGAACACCGAATTGATGCCGCAATTGGCGGCGCCCGCCGCGATGAGGAGAAGTCTCGCGCTAAAGAGCGGGTCTTTTCGCTGCGCGATTCATTAGGCCAGTGGGACCCCAAGAACCAGCGGCCGGAATTCTGGAACCTTTACAACGGCCGCATCGAGCCCGGGCAGAGCATGCGTGTCTTTCCTCTTTCGAACTGGACAGAGATAGACGTCTGGGAATACATACGCCGGGAAAATATTCCTGTCGTGCCGCTGTACTTCGCGAAAGAACGCGAGATGCTGGTGCGCGGGGATTATCTGATTCCCCTCGATCATCCCATTCAGTTGCTGCCGGGCGAGAAGCCGCAGCGAGTAATGTGTCGCATGCGGTCGCTGGGCTGTACCTATTGCACGGGGGCTATTCGCTCAACTGCTACCACCGTCAGCGACATTATTGAGGAATTGAAATTCTTCCGCCGCTCTGAGCGAGAGAACCGCGTCATCGACCACGACCAGGAAGGCTCGATGGAAATGAAGAAGCGGGAAGGATACTTTTGAGCACTCTGGCCCCCGAACGAGATCTGTTGCGGTTCCTCACTGCCGGTAGCGTGGATGACGGAAAGTCAACTCTCATTGGCCGCTTGCTGTACGAATCCAATGGCATTTATGAAGACCAGCTCTCATCGGTGCGAAAAGCATCGGTGGCGAAGAATGTCGAACTCGATCTCTCTCTGCTGACGGACGGCCTGCGGGCCGAGCGGGAGCAAGGGATTACCATCGATGTCGCATATCGTTACTTCTCTACCCCTCGTCGCAAGTTCATCATCGCCGATGCTCCCGGTCACGAACAGTACACCCGCAACATGGCCACCGGAGCGTCAACTGCGGACCTCGCCGTGATTCTGGTTGACGCGCGCAAAGGCGTGTTGCCGCAAACTCGGCGCCACAGCCTGATCGCGTGGCTCATGGGTATACGACAAATGATCGTGGCGATCAACAAGATGGATTTGGTCAAATTCGATCAAGCAACATTTCTTTCGATTCGCGACCAATTCCTTGAGTTCGCGCGGACTCTCGACCGTACCACCTATCAATTCGTGCCTATCAGCGCGCTGGAAGGCGACAACGTCATCCGGTCGAGCACACGTATGCCTTGGTATGAGGGAAATTCGCTACTGCACCTGCTGGAAACGCTTCCCGTATCTGGCGTGCGCAACGGCCTATTGCGTTTTCCGATTCAAAGCGTGGTGCGCCCGAATCAGGACTTCCGTGGATATGCCGGCCAGGTCGGCTCGGGAATCACCACCGTTGGACAGGAAGTGATGGCGTTGCCCTCGAGGCAACGCACCAAGATTAAGGAGATCTTGCTGCACGATAAGACGCTGCAGCATGCGGAGCCTGGCCAGTCTGTCGTGCTTACCACCGTCGATCACATCGACCTGGGACGCGGCGATATGCTGGTTGCCACCGAGTCTGCGCCTGTGCTTTCGTCCAAAGTACGAGCCCATCTGGTATGGCTTTCTCATACTCCACTGCACAAGGACACCCGCTACCTCATCAAGCACACGACGAAGGTGCTCTGCGGCAAGATCAGCAGTCTGAATCACAAAGTCGAAGTCAACACGTTCGCCAAGCTGGAAGCCGATAGTCTGGAGTTCAACGAGATTGGCGAGGTGATATTGGATCTGCAGAGTTCAATTTTTTGCGACCCGTACCGCGAGAATCGGACAACCGGCAGCTTTATCGTGATCGATCCCATTAGCAATGACACGGTCGCTGCGGGAATGATCGAAGAGGCTGTGTCCAGTGGCCGCGGCGAAGCCTCCGATAGTAATTACGTCGGTTCGGAAGTAGCGCGCCAGCAAGGTCTGACGGTCTGGTTTACCGGCCTGAGCGGCGCCGGCAAAACCACGATCTGCCGAGCCGCCGCGACCGAACTGCTCGCTCACGGCCTGCAGGTGGAAGTCATCGACGGGGATGTGATCCGCAATTATCTTTGCAAAGACCTCGGCTTCAGCAAGCATGACCGCGACGAGAACATTCGGCGTATCGCCTTCGTGGCACAACTGCTTACTCGCAATGGGGCGATTGTTCTCGTGTCCGCGATCTCGCCCTACCGAGCGGCACGTGATGCTGCGCGTCAGTCGATCGGCGATTTCGTGGAGGTGTACGTCAATACACCGCTCTCGGTGTGTGAGGTGCGCGACCCGAAGCTGCTTTACCAGAAAGCTCGGGCTGGAAAAATCTCAGGTTTCACGGGAATCGACGATCCCTACGAGCCGCCACTGGCTCCTGAAATCACCTGCGATACGGACCAGGAAAGTACGCGTGAAAGTTCCTCGAAAGTCGTCGCGACCGTGCTGGGATACCTGTCGCAGAAACCCAGTTAAACCGCAGAGAATTACCCGGGTCAACCAGTCGGAGGCGCCTTGGACGTAACTGCAATTGCCGCAAGAGTGGCTGTTGGCTTGGTGGTCGGCATTCTTGTCGGATTGACCGGACTCGGCGGCGGCATGGTTTTGCTTCCGCTCCTGATTTCAGTTTTGGGTGTGCCTCCAATCCTCGCGGTGGGGTCTGATGCGGTAATTAATCTCATTACAAAGGTGGGCGCGGGCGGTTTGCATTGGCGGCAAGGAAACGTCAGTTGGCCTCTAGTACGCAATCTGGCCTATGGGAGCATCCCAGGAGCGATCTTAGGAGTAACCCTTCTCGCTTGGATCCGCTCGGTTTATGGCAATGGCGTAAACGAATTCCTACGCGGGGCGATCGGCTTGCTTCTGGTGCTCATTCCGCTGGGATACATCATTCATTTCCGTCCGGCACTGCCCTCGGTTCCATTCGAGACTCTGCAGCAGTATCGATACCGCTGGGGAGTTTCTTTCATCGGTTTTTTTGCCGGAACGCTTGTGGGACTTACATCGATTGGCTCCGGCAGTGTGATTTTGATGTTGCTTCTGGTCTTTTATGGCTTCTCTCCTGCAATGATGGTCGGCACCGATATTGTTCATGCGGTTTTGCTGGCAGCGCTTACAAGCTTTCTCCAGTTCAAACTGGGTAACGTCAGTTTCGCGGTGGTATTGCCCGTACTGCTGGGATCGGTGCCCGGAGGAATCCTGGGCGCTTATCTCATCAACCATGTACCTGCGGCCCGGCTGAAGCAGGTTCTCTGTGCACTCCTGATGGCGGTAGGAGCTCGATTGCTGTGGGGAGTGCTCGCCCATGCTAACTGAGGCTCAGCAGCTGCAATATCTTTCTCGGATAGAGCACGCGCTGCTGGCCGCCACCAATGCTGCAAATCAATTCCGCGCGGGGGCTTTCGAACTGCGCGATCACGGAGGTCGCAACGTCGTTACAGAGGTTGACCGCCGCATCTGTGACTTGTTGCGCACTGAGCTGGTCCGGCCCGAGGAAGCCTGGCTATCCGAAGAAGACCCGGACGATAGAGCAAGACTGGGATGCGAGCTCTGTTGGGTAGTAGATCCTCTCGACGGCACTCGGGAATTCGTGGACGGTATTCCCGAGTGGTGCATTTCAGTTGCGCTCGTGGAGAACGGAATCGCGATCGCCGGAGGTACCTCGAATCCGGCAACCAATGAGATCTTCTTGGGTGCCCTCGGATGCGGGGTCACGCGCAATGGCGAAACAGTTCAGCAAACGAACCGGGCGTCGCTCGACGGAGCGCTGGTGCTTGCCAGCCGCTCCGAATGGAAGCGCGGCGAATGGAGGTATGCCGAGCAGAAGCACTTCGCTGTTCAGCCGATGGGTTCCGTGGCCTACAAGCTCTCTCGCGTTGCTGCCGGTCTTGCCGATGCTACCTGGACCCTTTCCCCCAAGCACGAGTGGGATATAGCGGCCGGGGTTGCGCTCGTTCGCTCGGCAGGCGGGTGCATCCATTCCCCTGATGCTTCCGAGTTGCGATTCAATCGCAGCAACCCATTGCTTCCGGGGCTCATTGCCTGTGGACCAAATCTTTGGCCGGAGATTTCTTCGCTGTTATCCGGCGTATGATCGACACCAACCGAAGTGTGCCACTTCGCACAACGAGGGTTCTGCTGCTTTGCGCAGCGCTCTTGCTGTCAGGATGCAAACCGCTTTCCAATCTGCGCGAGCGGTATAGAGAACGCCAGCGAGTTCAGG
>DASRAA010000185.1:0-7130 GCA_035638375.1 Binatia bacterium
TTGTAAATCGAGTGCCTCCACCACATCTCGCAAAGACACGACCACCATCTCTTCGTCCCCTTGGTGTGCAGGATTTTACCTAGCGATGTTACTGCCAGTTGTCATACCTGAGCCACAAACTTCCACAGGCTTCAGGATGCCGGCGCGTCAGGGCATCGACAGCTTTCCGTTGCAGATTGGCTTTAGTTAAGCATCTACAGGGGGACGCTCTGGTTCGAGGGGAACGGGATGGAAAAGACGGAACGGCTGCGGTCCACCGCGTTGAACTGCGCCGTCGGGTGACGCCTTCGTGTTAGCTCACGATGCTGTTCACCACCCACAAGCCAGAGCCGGTTCCTTCTCTGATTTCGTTGTGAACAACCCTTCGAAGAGGCTCGCGAGGTGCTCCCGGGGCATGCCGCAACCCGTATCTTCGATGGTGAGGAGCACTCCATTCAAGAGCAGGTTATCGATGTCCTGCCGGATCTCATCCGGGGATGCCAAATGTAAGTTTCGCTTCATCTCGATGTCGCCCCCCAGAGTATCCCGCTGAAGATATCTGGCGACTGCTCGACCTATCCCGAGATTTACCAAGGCCAACCCCTGATCAGTTTCTCTGAGACGGAATCACGTCAAAATGCGCCATGGCGTATTTCTTCTGGGGAAAACTAAGTTTGAGAGTCCTTAAGGAGCCAACAGCATTCTGCATCGGAGTCATCCATTTCGCATCCGGGCCTATGGTTTCCATGCTTGAAGCACTACCATTTCACCGCGTTTATTGACGAGTGAGTGTATTCTTATTGGTTTGACCGGAGCGAAGCGCGAGAGCTCGCTGCTTCCATTCCGTCACATTGTCCGCCGCCGCCGCGGACCCCACGGAGATCACATGGCAACTAAGGCCGAAGCTGAAATCAATCCCACTGCTGAGATTCCTGCCCAGCTTTCCAGCGGCAACTTCGAGGCCGACCTCGCATTGGAATTTTTGAGGGTGGCGGAAGAGGCGGCGATTGCCTCGGCGAAAACCATGGGCCAGGGCGACCGCAAACGCGCCGACCAGATGGCAACTGAGTCCATGCGCTCGGTGATGGATTCGGTGCCTATGGATGGTACGATCGTCATCGGCGAAGGCGAACGCGATGAAGCGCCCATGCTATACATCGGCGAGCGCGTCGGCAAACACGATGGGGGCGACTACCCACAGGTCGATATTGCCGTCGATCCCCTTGAAGGCACGAATCTCTGTGCTAACGGCTTGCCCGGGGCCATTACCGTCTTAGCGGCGTCTGAGCACGGCGGCCTGCTGCACGCCCCTGATTGCTATATGGAGAAGATGGTAGTCGGCCCGTCCTGCAAAGGCATGGTCGATCTCGAAGCTCCTGTGGGGCACAACCTCGCAGTTATCGCGAAAGTGTTGGACCGCCGCGTTGAAGATCTGGTGATCGTGATTCTCGAGCGACCGCGGCACGAGAGCCTTATCGCCGACGTGCGCAAGGCGGGGGCGCGCATTCGTCTGATCTCCGATGGAGACCTGTCGCCGGGAGTGGCGGCGGCTATGCTGGGTTCCGGCGTACACGCTGTGATGGGCGCGGGCGGCGCGCCGGAAGGCGTGATTACGGCGGCTGCCATTCGCTGTCTCAATGGATATATGGTGGGCCGCCTTACCGGATATACGCCGGAGCAGGCGGAGCGTATGCAGGACATGGGCATCAAGGATCCTAAGCGCATATACACCGCCGAAGAGCTGGCACCGGGAAAGAACATTGTGTTCGCCGCCACCGGCGTGACTGATGGACCGCTGCTGGAGGGTGTGCGCTTCTTCGGCGACGGCGTGAAAACAACGTCGCTGGTGATGAAGCTGCAGAGTCGCAAGGTGCGCTTCATCACCAGCATTCATGTCAGCAAGAGTCCGGACGCGAAGGTGCGGATGCCGTAGTTCCTTGCAGAGATCTCGTGTTGCGGCCTGCGGACGGCTGCTTTATGGTTCGCACGTTCTTCTCCGTTCGCGACCGGCACGGTGGCCTTGCTCGGCGGCGGATTGCTGGGAATAGCGAGATTGGCTCGACCGGGCGCCAAAACGCTAACTCCTGCCATTCGCTCCCGTATCCTTTTACGGGAAACTCGTTACAGGAAACGCGATTTCCCGATCTCACCCTTGCCAACAGGAGTACACTCTGCTTAGAGCAATGTAGCTGCTCCATAAAGCGTTCCTTTTTAGAGGTAATCATGAACGTTCATTTCAGCTACAAGATTTGCAAAACCGCCGACCTCGAAAAGCAAGTCAAACAACAACTGGAAAAACTGAGAAAGTACCTACAGGTATTTCGGCCTGAGCTGGTCCATGTTAAGGGGTTGGTCGAAGAGAGCTCCGGGCGCGAAGGTTTTGTCGTCTCACTCAATTTGCGGTTGCCTTCCGGCCAGATGGCCGCGCAGGAGAAGAGCGCGGCGGCAGCGACGGCGATCAGAGCCGCGTTCGACGGCTTGACCGAACAACTGAAGCGTCATAAGCAGGTGCTACGCAGCAAGCACAAATGGGTGCGGCGCCGCGACACGGATCGCCGCGATGCCGAAATTACATCATTCGAGAACACGATTGCAGCCGTTCGGCCCGCAACCGTTTCCGCTATGGATATTGCCGGCTATATTGATGTGAACCTGGCCGCCCTGCAGCGCTTTGTCGAGCGCCAGATCGCCTACCGCGAGAGCTTGGGTGAACTGTCTGCTGATCAGGTTGCACCCGAGGACGTAGTAGCGGAGGCGATCGCCACGGCTTTGAGTGATGAACTGGAGAAACCGGAGCGCATCAAGCTGGAACCCTGGCTGTATCGCTTGGCCGGCGAGGCCTTGGACCGTGTGGTGGCCGGCGATGTCGAACTGGGCACAGTATCGCTGGAGCGCCGTCACGGGGTGCAGAACGTCCAGGCCAGTGACGAGGCTCGTCTGCAATTCCATCAGCCCGATGACCGTCTGCTAGAGGAAGACACTATCGCCGACGGTCACGCTGACAACCCGGAGCAGTTGGCCGCGCGTCAGGAGCTGATCAAGCTGGTGCAGTTGGCATTGCGAGGCGCTGCGCGTTCGGACCGCGAAGCTTTCATCTTGTACGCAGTTGAGGGTTTTGGCGATGACGAGATAGCTGCCATCACGAATCACACACTGGAGGAGATACGGGCGTCCATCCGCAAGGCACGCCAGCACCTACAGCGCGCCTTGCCCATGAAAGACCTATTCAAAGAAAGGCCTGTGGAACTGACTCACAGCGCCTGAGGGAATTGGCTAAGGCATTCCCCCAGAGTTCTCGGTCACATCTCAAGTAGGAGAAGCGGAATGATCACTAGAGCTGACATTCAAGAGCTCGCTAACTTTCATTCGCTGGAAGGCTGCGGCGTGACGTTTTACTATCAGCCGACGACGCCACCCAACCGCTCGCACCGCGACGAAGCCATCCTGGTTAAAGACCTGGTCAATAGCGCCATCCGTGAAGCGGAGCGGAAAGGCAGCCGGCACAAAGGGGCCGGTCCCGATCTACAGCGCATTTCAGAAATGATTGATGCGCTGCGCAGCGACGGCCGTAAAGGCAAGGCCATCTTCGCCTGTGCCGGGCAGAATTTCTGGCGGGAGTTCGACCTGCCGCCACGTTTGCCCAAGACGAATCTCATTCTGAACCAGCGCTTTCACCTCAAGCCACTGGCTGCCATATTCGATGGCATGCAGCGCGCTTGCATTGCGCTGGTCGATCGCACCAAGGCCCGCGTGTTTGAGATGAGCAACGGCATGATTGTCGAGAAGCTCGACTTCATCAATGAGCTAACGCGCCGCGGTCGCAGCGATGGCTGGGGCGGGTACGACGCGGGGCATGTCGAACGCCGTGTCATGAACGAGACCTTGCAGCACTTCAAGGTAGTTTCCGACGCCATCGCTAGCCACTTCCTGAGCGGTGGCTGCGACAAGCTGCTCATCGGCTGCCACGACGAGATCTGGTCGGAGTTCGAGCCGCAATTGCACACTTACGTGCGGCAACGGCTGGCGGGACGTTTCCGCATTGATCCAAAAGCCGCCACTGCCCCCGAAGTACACGACATCGCTCAGGCACTGCTACAGCAACACGAGGAGCAGCGCAAGCAGGCGTTGATTACCGAAGTGATCGGCGAAGCTCACCGCAACGGACGCGGCGCGATTGGGCTGCGTCGCGTACTACGTTCGCTGGAAGCCGGAGAGGTACAGACACTGATGATCGCATCGAGTTTCAATGCTCCCGGTGTGAAGTGCTATCACTGCGGGCACATGGACTTCCACATCGCGCCCGACTGCGTGATGTGCAGCAAGCCTAATACGAAGCTGGAGGATTTAGGTGACGCGATTGTTGGTCATGCCATTCGCCATAGCCTGGATCTGGTGTACATCGGCGACGACGAGCAGTTCGACAACATCGGCCGGATCGCGGCGCTGTTGCGCTTCCGCGCCGACCAGAGCACACCGGCGAAAGTTGCTGTCTGAAACCAGCCATGGGCGGCTTTGACCCCGTAACTCGATCGAGTTGCGGGGGCTTTTATTTGACAAGGATTTTTGCGCTGGTGAGGATCGGTGAACTCAACAGGAGAGAGGAGTTCGGGCCATGCAAATCCTGGTAGGGGGATCGCTGCAAGATGTTCCCCGCGAGCCTGAGCTGTGCCGGGAATTCATCGCCGCGCTTGGCAGCGAAATTGTGCGGCAAGGTCATGTGCTGCTCAATGGCTGCCGCGGCTCCCTGGACCAGGCAGTCGCGGCTGCCGCCCACGAGTGGCTGGTGAAGAATGGTGGGAACCCAAGAACCTCCATCATCGGATACTGCGCGAAAGGTTGCGCGCCGGAGCACAATTTCGGCAATGTCCGGCGGTCTTCTCTTGTTGATTGGCAGATGAACCATCCCGAACTGAAGGTCCCGGAACAGATTCAACAGGCCGACGCAGCGGTATTCGTTAGTGGCCGGAATGGCACCTTCTGGGCCAAGAATTGGGCATTCTATGCCCGCAAACCGATTCTTGGCATTCCCCGCTTTGGCGGTGCCGGCGAAACCATCTACGACCAGGAGCTAGAGCGCTTGCAGATGGAGTCGCCGTCGTTGGCTCAGGATTACGAGACGCTGAACCAAGTCGGGGGAGAAATCTTGTCCTACGCACGCGAGATCGTGTCACTCGCCGAGCGATTGGCATCGCCGCGCACGGTATTCACCGTCATGTCGTTCAAGAAGGAGTTTCGCGATGTCTTCGTTTCTTGCAGGGAGGTGTGTAAAGAGTTCGATTTTCAAGCCGAGCGCACCGACGAGTCAGCGTCGCTGGAAAGGATTGTGGCCCGGGTTGAAAAAGGTATTAAGGAATCTGCCTTCGTAATTGCAGACGTCAGCGAGCCGAGCCCGAACGTGTTTTACGAGGTGGGCTACGCTCGTGGCTACGGCAAGAGTGTGATTATGGCTGCAAAGAAGGGAACGGTGCTGGCCTTCGACGTGGCTGATATTCCAACCATCGAATGGGAAAGCCAGGAGGAACTCAAAGACGGTCTGAGCAAATGCATCTCCGGAATCAAAGGCAAATATGGCCGCCGCTAACCGTCATTGCCGATGTCTGTCCAACACTTGATGCGACTGATCCTCACCATACCCTTGCTGTTGTCCGCGCTCCTCGGCCAAGCCCCGAAACCCATCCCGGCCGCCGACGCCACCCGCATCGTCGAGTTCTACCGCCTGGCGCCTCTCATCGACGACAAAATCTGGCCCGGCTGGAGCAAGATCCCTGCACCATTGCTTTTCGTCACCCACGACACTGAATTCCTTACCCACTTTGAGAATCCGCCTAAGGAATTCCAGAAGGTCGGTGACAACCTCTACGCGCGCGCGCGCCAGTTTTCTCCCGATCTGCAAGCGACGTTTCCGGCGTTTGGATTTCCACCCGTCATCGTGATCGGCGAGCCGACCAATACACAAAGCAAGACCAGCACTCCGTGGCTGTTCGTAGTCATGCACGAGCGCTTTCATCAATTGCAGTGGGCACAGCCGGGATACCTGAAAGCCATAGACGACCTGGGACTCGACCGCGGTGACAAAACCGGCATGTGGATGCTGAACTACCCGTTCCCATACGAGGAGCCTGAAATCGCAGCTTCATTCGCACACCTTCGCGACACTTTGCTTGCGGCGCTGAGCGAGGTCGATCAGCAAAAGTTCGCGCCTCTGGCCAAGGCATACCTGAAAGAGCGCAAGCAGTTCTTCGCACAGTTCCTGCCGGGCGATCGCAAGTACTTCAGCTTTCAGCTTTGGCAGGAAGGCGTTGCGCGCTACACGCAAATCAAAGCGGCAGAGGCGGCCGCCGACTATCAGCCCTCCGAAGCTTTCGCCGGGCTGCCCGACTACACTCCGTTTAGCGCGTACGCTCTCACAGCGCGCGCCCGCACACTGGACGAGCTGAAGCATATCGACATCGCGCAGGCCAGGCGAGAGGTCGTTTATTCCTTCGGCGCCGCGGAGTGCCTGCTGCTCGATCGACTCAATCCCAACTGGAAAGTGGAATACTTTCAGCACCTGATGACGACGGAGCCTTTGTTCCCTAAGGGGTAATGGCGTAAGTATTGTTTTTCCCGGCCATTGACTGGCCAATCAAAGGCCCATCGGGCACCTTACGATACTTGCAAGTTTTGCCCCGCCTATCGAACAATAGAAGTACAAGACAATTTCTTTTGAAGGAGAGAGCTTTTATGAATCAGCGTATTCCGCTTCGGCGGACGACTGTTTTAGCCGCTGTTGCAATCATGTTTGCAGTGACCGCAACCATGGTCGCGCAGACCCAGAAGGTTGAGGGCCTAATCAAAGCGCGCAGTGGCAGTGAGATGGTTGTGCAGACGAAGAACAACACCGACCTGGTGGTGATTTTGACCGACAGCACCGACGTGGCCCAGTTGCAGGGAATGCTCAAGGCTCGCAATAAGAAGATGTCCATGGCTGCCTTGATCCCGGGTCTTGCTGTTCAGGTGGAGGGCACCTCCAATGCTCAGAATCAACTGGTTGCCACGAAGGTCAGGTTTAAAGGCAACGATCTGGAACAGGCGCAGTCCATGGAAGCTGCGATGCACGAAACCAAGCTCACGAACCAACAGCAACAGGAAGAGTTAGCAAAGCAAAATGC
>DASRAA010000186.1:0-3787 GCA_035638375.1 Binatia bacterium
ACTCGCGATCTGGAGAAGGCTCGCCAAGCCTACGATCTCTGGGCGCAAACCTATCCTCGCAATTACATTCCGGCCAACAATCTCGGTGTCATCCATGACAGCCTTGGGCAATTCAGCAAGTCCGTCGACGAGTACCGCAAAGCGCTAACGATCGAGCCTTCGAGCGGCCTCACCTATGCCAATCTCGTTGGTTCGTATCTTTTTTTGAATCGCTTGGAAGCCGCCGTCGCCACTGCCGCCGAGGCGCAGTCCAAAAAGCTTGACTCGCCTGCCCTGCGGCTCAACCTCTATCGGCTGGCATTCTTGCAGAACGACACCGCCGGAATGGCGCAGCAACTTGCCTGGTCAGCGGGAAAGCCGGGCGTGGAGAACGCTATGCTTCGCCTCGAGGCTGACACGGCGGCCTATGCCGGCCATCTGGACAATGCACGCGAGATCTCACTTCGCGCGATCGAGTCCGCGAAACGCGGAAGCGAGAAAGAAGCCGCGGCCGGCTACGAAAGCGATATGGCCTTTCGCGAAGCCGTTTTCGGCAATGTCAAAGAGGCCGAGCAACACGCGACGGCCGCCCTGGCACTCTCATCCGGACGAGATGTGCAGTACGGAGCAGCCCTGGCGCTTGCGGCAGCCGGAAACAGTAAGGCCGAATTGCTGGCCGACCAGCTACGAAAACAGTTTCCAGAAGACACAATTGTGCAGTTCATCTATCTGCCGACGATTCAAGCTGAGGTCGCACTCAAGCGCAATGATCCGGCCAAGGCTATCGATGCCCTCGAGGCCGCCGCGCCATATGAATTAGGCTCGCCCGGTAACACCGCCGCCTTTACGCCCTCACTGTATCCCATCTATGTTCGTGGACAGGCATACCTGGCAGCTCGGCGTGGCAACGAAGCAGCTGTCGAGTTTGAAAAGATCCTCAAGTGGCGTGGCGTTGTTCAAAACCAACCTATTGCTCCGCTCGCGCATCTCGGCCTCGCACGCGCCTACGCGTTGGAAGGTGACACTACCAAGACACGCGCCGCTTATGAAGACTTTTTCGACCTCTGGAAGGATGCCGATCCCGACATCCCGATCCTTCATCAAGCCAAAGCTGAGCAGTCCCGGCTGCATTAATGCCCAGGGTTTTGATGAGTGGCACTAGGTGCAGCGGTAACCCAATTTCCGTCTGAATGCTGTTCTAGAATAATCTCAACCTCGTACAGCGATGTTTGGCACTACCATCTCGCACTACCGAGTCCTGGAAAAGCTGGGGGCGGGAGGTATGGGTGTCGTTTACAAGGCTCAGGACACTCGCCTTGGTCGTTTCGTTGCCCTGAAATTCCTGCCCGAAGATTATGCGGACGATCGGCACCTGCGTGAGCGCTTCCAGCGCGAGGCGCGTGCTGCCTCGGCCCTGAACCACCCCAATATCTGCACGATTTACGATATTGGTGATGCCGAGGGCCGAGTCTTCATCGCCATGGAATTCCTTGACGGCGTGACGCTGAAGCAACTGGTTTTAGGCGATCCGCTGGAATTGGACCGATTGCTCGATATCGCCGGCCAAGTGCTGGATGGACTCGACGCGGCCCACGCACAGGGCATCATCCATCGTGACATCAAGCCGGCTAACATCTTCGTCACCACCAGCGGACGGGCCAAAATTCTGGACTTCGGACTCGCCAAGATCACGCCAGCCAGCGAGGTTAGAACCGGGGAAGAAGAGACGGTCGGCGACTTGAGCATGCAGACCACTGCGGGAGGGACGTTGGGCACTTTGCCGTACATGTCGCCCGAGCAGGCTCTCGGAAAACCTCTCGACACGCGTAGCGATCTGTTCTCGTTCGGCGTAACCCTCTACGAGATGGCGACTGGCCAGATGCCGTTCCGCGGCGATACGACCGGCATTCTGTTTCTGTCAATCATGCAAGATGTTCCCGTGCCGACGACGCAACTCAATCCCAGCGTGCCCGCCGGACTGCAGCATGTAATCGAGAAGTGCCTTGAAAAAGACTGCGAGCTTCGTTATCAGCACGCCTTGGAAATCCGCGCCGACTTGCAAAAGCTAGGGGAAGTTTCAGGTTCTCAGCAGTTTGGCAATACCGGCGCCCTCAGCGAAGTCGCAGAAACCATACCGGCTGTGACAGGATCACAAGCCGCTTCAGCGCCGTCGGCTCAGCAAGGGCTCGCCGCCGAACCTGCCAGCGAGTCGCAGTCGGCGTTGGTCGCGAGGTGGGTTTTTCTCGCCCTAGGGGTGGCTGCATTGGCTACCGCCCTTGTCTTCTGGTGGGCTCGACGACCTGCCGTTCCAGTCGTGGAGGCTGTCACTCAACTCACCGACGACGGTGAACCGAAGCCCAGCTGGGGCTATTTGGCCGACGACGAGTGGCGAGTTTACTTTAACGAAGGCACCGCGGGAAACCTCAAGATAGCGCAAGTCGAAGCAACCGGCGGCCCCACCGGGTCTGCCTCGAGCAGAGGTACGGATCAACGAATTTTGGGGCTGTCTGCTGAAGGTTCGACTCTGCTTACGGCGTCTGGGATGCTGTATCAGGACCAGAGTCCTTTGTGGGAGATCCCGCTCCCGGCTGGAGAGCCGCGCCAACTTGCTGGGTTGGAGGGGCAGGATGGAAGCTTTGCGCCGTACGGCCGCATCCTCCTCGCGCAAGGGGGCGGCGTTTACCTTGTGCAACCGGACGGCTCAAATCGCAAGTTGCTTACCAAGCTTGACGGTGTCATTCGATCGCCAAGCTTTTCTCCAGATGGACAGCGGATTGTGTTCACGCTTTATTCCGAATCTGGCCAACCGGACTCGATTTATGTAGCTAATGCGGATGGCTCCGGCCCTCACTCAATTGTGGATGGACAGGTCTGCTGTGCCCGCTGGTCGCCCGACGGCAGCTATCTCGTCTTCACAAAGAGCAATCGAGGGCGGCAAGATCTCTGGACGCTCGCCATGAGTACTGGTGTCTTTCAAAGCTCTCGGGATCCGATTCGCCTCACCAATGGGCCGCTCTCCTATGAGGGTCCGGTGGTGAGCCGGGACGGGAAACGTATTTTTGCGATTGGCACAAAACAACGAGGTGAATTGCTCCGCTACAATCTGAATTCGAAACAATTCCAACCTTTTCTTTCTGGTATCTCGGCTTTCGGCCCCACATTTTCAAGCGACGGGAAATGGGTTGCGTACACTTCTTACCCCGACCACACCCTATGGCGCAGCCGCAGCGACGGCACGGATCGTTTGCAGCTCACGTATCCTCCCCTGCGCGTGCTATACCCTTTCATATCTCCGGATGGCAAGCGGGTTGTATATGGGAATTCTGATTCTGAGACCTATGTAATCAGCATGGACCGAGGTGTACCGCAAAAAGTTATCGCCAAAGACTCGCTTGCCGCAAATTGGTCCCCTGACGGAAATCTTCTGGTTTTCACCGATATTCACGACGCCGCGCACCTACAGTTGCAAATACTCGACCTGCGAACGGGAGCGCGTTCCGTGGTCCCTGATTCGCGAGGCTTGGTTGGCGGGCAGTGGATTGCCCAAGATATGCTCGTTGCACGTCAGTTGGTCACTTCCAAGCCAATGCTATTTGATATGAAGACACAAAAGTGGTCCGAACTAGTGCCGGGAACGACGCCGACCATTTTCGTCAACTGGATCCATTCCCCGGATTACAAATACCTGTACTTCTCGACTGGAGGCAGAGACCCGCAGATTTCGCGTGTCAGGGTGGCTGATCGCAACGTGGAGAGAATCACCAGCCTGAAGGATTTGCGGCAGGCGACAGGACCCGACGGAAATACC
>DASRAA010000187.1:0-4721 GCA_035638375.1 Binatia bacterium
TCATAGGCGAGGATCTCTCCGTTGCCAAATTGTCCGATCAATAGATCCCCCGAAAACTGGCCGAACCTGCTGGGCGCCATCGTGATTCCCCACGGAGCAAACAGTGGACCATTGGTCGCTATCCGCTTGATGAAATTCCCGCTGGTGTCGAACTCATCCACGAAACCGCCTGGTTGTCCAATAACCCCTTTGAGCTGGGCGTACATCACATAAAGGTTCCCATTGATGTTCTGAATGCCAAACGGAGTGAACCCCGCCACTGGGCTGGGATCAACGAACTTGCCAGCAAACGTGGTGCTGGTCACATTGGTGAAGTTCGTGTCGAACACGTTGATGTGCCCGGTTACGTCAGCCGCATAGAGATAATTCGCCATCCCAACGCTGCCATTGGCTAAGCCGGTGTAGACAGCACCCGGGGTGGTGGCCACAGTGATCGAAGTGGTAATTGGAATTATCCCGGGGTTCCAGGCATCTAGTGTCCCAGCCAGGGTACTGAAGAGGAACACCGCGGGGCTGCCGTCCGGCAGACCGAAGCTGGAGGTTCCGTTAAATACTTGGCCGGTTGGACCGGGTGTTGGCCCAACTGAGACGACCAACGATTTAATGTTGCCCGCGCCATCATAGAGCGTCGCTAGGTTTGTCCCTTGGTCGGAGACCCAGAAAGGTGACTTTGGCGCAAAAGAGACACCCCAGGGGTTTATCAGGTTGGGATCCGTAGTTGGCGCGAGTCCCGGCACGTTAGAGACAAGGTTTGTCTGTACATAGATCGTTCCGGCACTCAGGTTTGTGCAGAGAAGGCAGAGCAGCAGCGCGGCAAACATGCCAGTGCTCCGCCAAAAGGAGTAAATCTGTGTCATGGGGTCGCTCCTCCCGTAGTTACCGCGGTTGTTCCATACTCTCCATCGCCCTTTGAGGCAGCGCTGTGAGAGCAACGAATAGGAGTCGCGAATGTGACGCTCGAAGATCGTATCACTGTTGAATGTCCGCCATTCGCGGCCAGATTGCGCCAATGAGATTGTTTGCAAAAATTTGACAAACAGGCTTGAGGCCACGCGCAAGGGGTCGTGTTAAAGCGGCGTTTTATTTCGAAGGCGGGTAAGTCACAGACGCTCCCGAGAGCTACTCTACCCGCAGCGCGCGTATGGGATCCAGGCGCGAAGCGTGCCATGCGGGCACAAGACAGGACAGCGCGGCGACAGCAATCAGAGCGACCGCTACTGCGCCGAAGGTCGCGGCATCCAGAGGGCGCACGCTGTACAGCATGCTGCGGATGAGTTGCGAGGCCGCGGCGCCGCCGAGCAGTCCGATGACAAGGCCAATCATTGCGGGGCGTAGGCCGTCGAGCAGCATCAACCCGAGAACCTGGTCACGCTGCGCACCCAAGGCGATGCGCACGCCAATCTCGCTGGTGCGCTGCTCGACAAGATACGACAGCACACCGTAGAGTCCGACACTGGCAAGCACCAGCGACAGTACTGCAAACACCAGGATAAGCGTCGAAGTAAAGTTGGCTTCGATGGTCGAGGCGCCTATGAGTTGATTCAGGGTCAGGATATAAGCGACGGGAAGATCTCTGTCGAGCGATTGCACGACCTGCCGTGCGGGAATCGCCAGAGCGTTGACATCCTGCTGGGAGCGCAGCACGATCACCGCGCGTCGGCTCAGCCCGCTCGACATGGGGAAATACATCATGGGCTGCGGCGGGTCGGCGATCCAGTGTCGCGTGTCCCCCACGATACCGACGATTTCATAGGCGCGGGGATGGTCGTCGAGCAGCGCATCAACTACAAGATGTTTGCCGATTGGGTCCTCGCCGGGGAAGAAGTCGTGCGCCAGAAGCTGGCTGATCACGACCTTGTCGGCTGTGTCGAGGCGTTCCTGATCGGTGAAGACGCGTCCGCGAATGAGCGGAATTTGCAGCGCGGCGAAATAGCCAGGATCGCAAAAGCGGCGACGCGCGATCTGTACTTGTCCCTTGGGCAGAGGCGGATGCTCGGGAATGGCGATGATGTTGTCGCCACCGTATCCCTGCCCCGGAACAACGTTGATTAACGCTGCCGAGGAAACTCCGGGCAGCGCGCGTAGCCGAAGCAACAACTGGTCGAAGAACGCAGCCCGCTGGGTGGCCTCGGGGTAGTGCGTCTCGGGAAGGCTGAGACGCATGGTGAGAACGTTGTCGGTTACGCACCCCATGTCGGAGGAGCGGAGCCGTTGGTAACTCTTCAGCAGTAGGCCGGCACCGATAAGCAACACGACGGTAAGTGCGACCTCCAGAGAAAGCAGTAGTCTGCGAAGCCGGGTCTTGGCTTGCGCGCCGGTGTGCGAGCGAGAAGACTCCTGCAATGCCGCGAGCGAGGCTCTGCCGCTGGTGGACATCGCGGGGATGAGGCCGGCTAACACCGCGCTCAGTAGAGTAACGCCGACGGTGAAGGCGATAGCTACCCAATCCATGTGGATGGCCTCTTCGCGCGCGATGTCCTGGCGCAATCCCACTAACCAATGGATAGCGAAGTAGGCCAACACCAGACCGAGCGAGCCTCCTACCAGGGAGATCAGCAAAGTTTCGGTAAGCTGCGCGCGCACCAGGCGCCAAGGGCTTCCCCCCAGGGCCGCACGGATCGCGACCTCTTTGCGCCGCGAGGCTGCGCGCGCGATCAGCAGATTGGCGACATTGAGGCAGGCGATCAGCAGGACGCAGCTAGTCGCCGCCAACAGAACGTAGAGCGGCGTCTTGAAATCGTGCACCAGGTCGTCGAGCAGCAGGCGCATGTTGGCGCCGAGGCTGATGGCGGGGAGGTTTGCGCCGTACTGCTCACGAAGATGGCGGCTGATGGTGTCAACCTCAGTGAGCGCCTGCTGCATCGAAACGCCCGGCTTCAGGCGCGCAATCGCCTGGAAACTATGGTTGTCGAGCGCGGTTAGGTCCTTCGGCGGGATCTCATGGTGAAACGCGGTCCAAACTTGCGTCTGGGCATCGGGATAGGCGAACCATGCGGGCATGATGCCGATGACCGTATAGCGCGAGCCGTCGAGCAGGATCTTGCCGCCCAGGATGGAGGGATCGCCTCCGAAACGGCGCTTCCACAAGCCCCAAGAGAGCACGACAGTAGCCTCCGCTTGTGGTTGATCGTCGGACGAATGGAAGACTCGGCCATAGGCCGGCTTGACACCGAGTATGGGGAAGAAATCTGCCGATACGCGCACCGATTCGATGCGTTCGGGCAACTGTCCGGAGTCGCCGGAGAGGTTGTAGCTGCTCGAGCCAAAGATCGCCATGCGCTCAAAACTCTGCGCGTCCTTTTGCCATTCCGCATAGACCCCAGGAGCGATGATGTTGAACGGATAGTTCGTATCAACGGAGCGCTCGTAGAGCATCACAACCCGGTCAGGATCAGTGAAGGGCAGCGGCTTCAGCAGCACGGAGTGGACAACCGTGAACAGAGCAGTGTTGGCCCCGATGCCAAGCGCCATGACCACGACGGCCATGATGGCGAAGCCAGGATTACGTGTCAGCGTGCGAACGGCATAGGCGATGTCGCGAAGAATGCCCTCAAATCCAAGGGAGTTCCATTGCCATAGGTCTTCGCGGAGAAGGGTTATGCTGCCGAGTTTCAGGCGTGCGCGTCGAGTGGCTTCTTCCGCCGAAAATCCTTGTGCGAGGTAGTCATCGGTTTCGTGCTGGAGATGGGCGTCGAGTTCTAGCGCCAACTCGGCGTCTTTCTCGCGGCGACGAATGAATCGGAATAGTCGCATTCTGTTGCGTCGGCCTAGCCTTCGACCTCGCCGAGCACGCGGCCAATCGCGCCCACCAGCTGTCTCCAGCGGCTGGTTTCGGCGACGAGCTGTTTGCGGCCAGTGGCGGTGAGTTTGTAGAACTTCGCCTTGCGGTTGTTTTCGCTGGCACCCCAATACGAAGACACCCAACCGCGGTCCTCAAGCCGGTGGAGTGCAGGATAGAGCGAACCCTGCTCGACCTGGAGCACTTCGTCGGAGGTGTGCTCGATGACGTGCGCAATGGTGTGACCGTGAGCCGGGCCGGTGATCAACGTGCGCAAGACCAGCATGTCGAGCGTGCCCTGCAGCATTTCATTCTTCTGCTTCTTGTCGGAGCCTGGCATGAGTTGGTTCCACTCGAACGTCTATGGGAAAAGAGTGTATTCCACTCGAATGTCTATGGGAAGGCGAGATTGGATGGATGACGAATGGGATGGGATAAGTTGCTCGAGGCAGGGATGAATGATCAGTTGCCAGCAGCCGCTAGGCCTGTCGCGAGTTCCCCATACGTTCGGGGCAGACAGCAGGCACGCGGCAGTACCCCTGCAAGGCGGGTAGAATTTGGTCATATGGGAGAGAAGAGTCGAAAGAGCCGCTCAGCCAAAACTTGGACTTGGGTAGGCAAACTGTCAGTGGCGATTGTGGGCGTTCTGCTGCTTGCGGTGGTCTCATGTGCGAAGAAGCCGGTTGCGACGGCCAGCGCCAATTCGGCGGCAGCAAGTGCCAATGCTGCAGATCCATCCAAAATGAGCACCCATGCCTTCGGGCCCACCGTGCCGAATACCACACCCGCGCCGAAGTCTACTCCGCCGGGAATGGTTTGGATTCCCGGCGGCGAATTCTCCATGGGTGCGGCGGATTCTCCCAGCGAAGGCGAAGTTGGCATGCAGGCAACCAAAGATTCTCGCCCCATCCATCGTGTGTACGTGGACGGCTTCTTCATAGAC
>DASRAA010000188.1:0-7556 GCA_035638375.1 Binatia bacterium
TTGCTCACTCCTTTCTTCGCCGACCACCATCCTCCGCCACAGCTCATTGCCCAGCTCCAGACATACCTCGATCTTCTTCTACGCTGGAACGCGCGCATCAACCTCACAGCGGTGCGCGATCCGGAACAGATCGTTACCCGCCACTTTGGCGAATCGCTGTTGGCAGGACTGGTGTTGGTTCAGTGCGGCGCGTTGGATTCTGGCGGCAAGGCAGCAACTATGGCTGATCTCGGCTCCGGCGCTGGCTTTCCCGGAATTCCCATCAAACTGCTGTCGCCTCAAACCCATACGACTCTGATCGAAGCGAATCACAAGAAAGCAGCGTTTCTCAGGGAGGTGATTCGACACTTGAACCTTGTCGATATCGAAGTCTTCTGCAGGCGTGCCGAGACGCTGACCGCCGCCAACTACCGGGTAGTCGCCCTGAGGGCCGTCGAGAAGTTTGAGAGCGCGATGCAGGTAGCCTGGCGCTTGGTGGGGCCTGATGGAACCCTTTGCTTGCTTGTCGGCAAGGGGCAGCATCCTGAGGCGCACCTACCCCAGGAGAGTTGGACACATCACAATGAGCACCCGATCCCGCTTAGCCAGCATAGAGTGGTTTTTATAGCGCAAAAATGGCATAAATAGTATGTCTGGTGGGAAACTAACTCATCCGACAGCCGCCACGGTCGCATTCAGTGGACAAAGCCATGGAGACCTCTGCAACGAGACGATCTCTGGATGATTGCATTTGACCTATGGTCAATTGTTCCACGTGGAACATCCAGTTGAAGCTCAGCCCAGCGTCAATAATCATGGTTGTTTACCTTGATTGTTCCACGTGGAACATTCTATGTATAGGAAAAAGCACAACTACTCTCACGATTAGCTTCTTAGAATCAGTAGGTTCCGGTTACAGCTCGTTGAATTGCACAGTTTTTCCTCCTAAAAATTGTTTTTGCACCAGCTTTGGGCGTTGCCCGCTGCTGCCGCCCGGTCTAGTCTTCTTGTCGGGGTTTTCAGCCAGTGAGTCGAGTTATTGCAGTCGCCAATCAGAAGGGCGGCGTGGGGAAGACTACAACCGCCATCAATCTGGCGGCCTCCCTCGCATCGCTGGGTACACGAACCTTACTGGTCGACTGCGATCCCCAGTCCAACGCCTCCAGTGGTGTCGGCCTTGGCCGCGATCCTGATCGGCGGAGTACGTATCAAGTCCTCATGGGTGAAGCCAGCCTGGCCGAGTCGAGGCACCCGACTGAAATTGAGAACCTCCAGGCTGTCCCGGCGCACAAGAACCTGATTGGGGCCAACATCGAGCTCGTGACGCTGGATCACCGCGAATTTCGTCTGCGTCAGGCACTGGAGCCTGCACGCGGCGATTACGAGTTCATCATCCTGGATTGTCCGCCGGCATTGGATCTGCTGACTTTGAACGCCCTGGTGGCAGCCGATTCGGTGCTGATCCCGATGCAGGCCGAATACTTCGCGCTGGAAGGTGTCACCGAGCTATTGGACACCATTGAACGAATCAAGTTCGAGCTAAATCCAGGTCTGTTGGTAGAAGGTGTCGTGATCACGATGTTCGACGAGCGCACCAATCTGGCTCAATCGGTGGCTGCGGACCTGCGGGGATTTTTCGGCGACTTGATGTGCCAAACGACGATTCCACGCAATATCCGTCTGGCCGAGGCGCCGAGCCACGGCAAGCCGGCGCTCTTGTATGATCCCCGCTCGCGAGGCAGCGAGGCATACGTCGATTTGGCCAAAGAAATCCGTCGGCGGAGTGGGGTCCCCGAAAACGCCGAGGCACCGCAGGCGCCGGTACAGGACGCCGCGACTTCCTAGTTGTTTGGTGGGAGAGGGAATGGAGAAGCGAAAAGTATTGGGTCGGGGGCTGGATAACCTGCTGCCGTCCCGCCAAGCGCCCGCGTCAACTGCCGCCCCGGCGGCCCACCACGGTGAGAGCATTCATCAGCTTGCAGTTGAGCTGATCGACCGCAATCCCTACCAGACGCGTAAACGTGTCGATGAGGGGGCTCTGCGGGAACTAGCGGACTCGATCAAAGCTTCCGGAATATTGCAACCGATCACCGTTCGGGCGGTTCCCGGAGGCAGATATCAGCTCATCGCCGGCGAGCGGCGCTGGCTGGCATCGCAAAAAGCCGGCAAAGCGACGGTCCCGGCGATTGTGCGCCAGGTTTCAAACGAGCAGGCGATGGAAATGACAATCATCGAAAACCTGCAGCGCGAGAACCTGAACCCGATCGAGCAGGCGCGCGCCTTCGAGCGCCTGGGGAGAGAATTTGGACTGACGCAGGAGCAGATTTCCCAGCGCACTGGTAAAGAACGGTCGTCGGTAGCGAATTTCCTGCGCCTGTTGCGGCTGCCGCCGCCGGTGCAAACCTACATCGAGGGCGGACATCTCAGCGTTGGGCATGCCAAGGCACTGCTCAGCCTGGATTCTCCCGACGCCATAACCAAGATTGCTGAGCGCGTTTTCCAAAAGCAGCTTTCTGTCCGGGCAACGGAAGAGCTAGTGGAGAATCTGGTCCATTCGCCAATGGTAGCTCCAAAAGCGATCGTGGAACGGATAGTCGATCCGAACGTCAAGGAAGCGGAGCGACAACTGGAGCGGGCTTTAGGTGTGAAGGTCACGATCACAGATCGCATAGGAAAGGGAAAGATTCTGTTGGAATATTCCTCGTTGGAGGATTTTGACCGCATTCTGGAAGTCCTGAATTCCAAGTAACCTCATTTGTTTGTTTAAGTTGTAATCGGAGCGGATGGGTGCAAAGGGTCACGGTAGGCGACTTTGAAGTCACGGTGCTGTCTGACGGAACCTACGAGCTGGACGGCGGTGCTTTCTTCGGAGTCGTACCTAAAGTGCTGTGGGAGAAGAGGATACAAGCCGACGCGCGCAATATGCTAACGGTCGGCACGAATTGTCTGTTAGTTCGCGACGGAAAGCTGACCGTACTGGTCGAGGCGGGAATCGGCTCGAAGCTGAATGAAAAGAGCAGATCGATTCACAAGAACCAGGTTCTGCTGATGAAAAGCTTCGAGCAGGCGGAGGTGTCGCCAGGCGAAATTGACATCGTAATCAACACGCACTTGCACTTCGATCACTGCGGATGGAACACCTACTATCGCGACGGGAGGGCGGTCGCGACATTTCCCAAGGCGAAATACTACGTGCAAGGGGGTGAAGTGGAGCACGCGCACGAGCGGCACGAGCGGGACCGAGTCAGTTATCTGACGGATAATTACGATCCGCTGATTCAGAACGGCCAGATGGCGCTACTGGACGGCGATGCAGAAATTGCTCCAGGAATTTCAGTGAAGCGGTTT
The DNA here is from genome assembly GCA_035638375.1 of Binatia bacterium. GTDB lineage: Bacteria > Acidobacteriota > Terriglobia > Terriglobales > Acidobacteriaceae > DASRAA01. The sequence goes on from DASRAA010000188.1 coordinate 3,328, forward strand.
CCTGGACACACACGCGATTTGCAGGCGGTGATCGTGCGCAGTGGGGATGCGGTGCTGTGCTATCCGAGCGACTTGATTCCGACTTCGAACCACCTGGATCCGACGTGGGTGATGGGATATGACCTGTATCCGCTGACGACGATTGCATGCCGGCACGAGTTTTATGCTAAGGCTATCCCGGAGAAGTGGCTGATAGCGTTCACGCATGACCATCAGACCCCGCTGGCGTATGTAGAGATGGGGGGGAAGGGGAAGCCAGTGGCGAAACCAGTGGTCTGTGGATAGTGGTCAGAACCGGGGTCCGGCCGAGTAGATCGCTTTCGCCTTTCGCTCTTCGCGTTTCGCTCTTTGCCACTCCAAAAGATCTGGGGAGAGGGGACGGCACTTTTGGGCCATTTACCATTGGCGGTGCTATATCCTACATTGTGGCACTACCACAATGTGGCAGTAACGGGGTGAGCTATGAGCAAGAAAGACAAGAAGAAGAACAAGAAAAAAGAAGCGCGTCACCAAGCTGCTGCCAAGCCTTCCAAAGGCGGTCTGGATCTGCGCAAGGCGGAATTGCCGGGGCGTCCCAAGCCCATGAAGCCCGCCGATATCCGTGCGCTGCGGGAGAGTCTGAACGCCAGCCAGGCGCTGCTAGCGCGCCTGCTCAATGTGAGCTCGAACGCGGTGGAGAGCTGGGAGCAAGGCATTCGCGAGCCGCGACAGGCGACGCTGAAGCTGCTGCACATTGCGAAGAAGAATCCGGGAATGTTGTTGGATTGATCAGTAGTCACGCCAAAAGATGGCCAAGGATGGGGCACCCCGCTGTTCGTTCTTCGCCTTTTTGCTTGCCGCCCTATCGTCCCAAAGAAGGAGGATAAGCTGCCCCAACGAAGGCGACGGCGGCGCTCGATGGGTAGGCCGGCAGGGCTGGGGCACCCCAGCGCCTATGGGTTCCCGGCGAGGTTGAGGGCGAGGTCGCCGGCGATGGGGACCATGAAGCGTTCGCCCTGGTAGGCCTTGACCATGCAGACGATCCAGAGGATGAAGGAGACGAAGCCGATGAGGGCGAACAATGCAATGCCGGGACCGAACGCGCCGAAGTGATGCCTGGGAAAGCCGGCGAAAAACCAACTGAAGCCGAAGATGCCGCCGAGCACCATGCGGATGATGTGCAGGCCGCCGAAGGTCACGATGGATTGTGCAGCGTGAAAGCGCACGTAAGGGCGGCGATCAATGAGAAAGAAGATGAGGCCGGTGATCCATCCCAGGACGTAGCTCAGGGTAGCAGCGGAGTTTTCGGAGAGACCGGATTGAGTAACAGGTCCGGGGTCGGCTGAGACGGGCTGCTCCTGTCCACACTTGTTGCAGAAACGCGCGTAGGGTGAGAGTTCGGCGCCGCACTTCTGACAATGAACCATGGGAGGCTCCTTTGATTGCTGGGGAGAATGGTACACCCAGCGCGGGTGGCCAATGTTCAGTTGTCGGTGGTCAGAAAGAACAATAGCAGCCACGAATGAGAAACGGGTCAGGAATAGAAAGAGACGAAGGTAGACGCGGATTTGCGGCAGATCGCGCATTGCAGTACGTACCGCAGATGCTTTCCACTCGCTCCGCTCATTCAGGGTTTCGCCTGCTGGCTTTCGATCTGCTCACCCCAGCAAGACTGCTCAACTTCGACAGGGCCCAGCCATCAGCAAATCGAGGACAGAAAAGACGACGCTCGGCTGGGGTTAGTTTTGGCACAGTGATGCGCGCCTACGAGGCTGTTACGAAACTCTGCCGTCCCCTACGCGACCCGGATGAAATCTCCCGCTTGACCGAGCTCTCGGTCTTGGACTCCATGCTGGGTTAGTTAGACCAGACTATAGGGTGCCTCGGCACTCGGTTTCCTCCGCCGAGAACCTGTGAGCTGCCCATGAGAATGCCAGTGACGAAGACCAGCACTCCGCCGAGGACAACCTGGAAGGCGGCGGAGAGGATTGGGGTGTCCATGTAGCGGTGGCGAATATAGCTGATGGCGGCCAGTTCGACGGCAACGACTGCCACGGCCAGAGCAAAGGCGATGCGGAAGTCGGACATGAGGAAGGGTAAAGTGTGACCGATGCCGCCAGCGGCGGTCATTAGGCCGGTGACGGAGCCGCGCAATACGGGGCGGCCTCGGCCGGTGAGCGAGCCGTCATCAGAGAGCGCTTCAGCGAAGGCCATCGAGATGCCGGCGCCGACAGAAGCAGCGAGGCCGACGAGGAAAGCGTCCCAACTATTTCTTGTGGCGAAGGCGGCGGCAAAGACGGGAGCGAGGGTGGAGACTGAGCCATCCATGAGGCCGGCGAGTCCGGGTTGGACGATCTGCAACACGAACAGGCGGCGCTGGGCGTCTTCTTCTTTCTGCTCGATGGCGGGAGTTATCTTTTCCTGCAAGGATTCCGCCGTGGCGTAGTGACGGCGCTCGACATCGGCGAGATCGCCGAGCAGCTTGCGGATGTCGACGTCGGTGACATGCTGGATGGCGCGATCGTAGAAGCGGCGGGTCTCCAGTTCCATGACTTCGACCTGCTTGCGTACCTCAGAGATGCGCAAAGGGCGCGACAGCCATAGCGGGCGGCGCTGGATAAAGCCTTTGACGTCCTGACGGCGAATCAGGGGAATGTGCTCGCCAAAGCGGCTCTTGTAGATCTCCATAAGGCTGTTGCGGTGGTCGATTTCCTCAGCGTGCATTTCGTCGAAAATCTTAGCCGTGTCGGGATAAGTGTCGCGAAGGCCGTCGGCGTAGTTGGCGTAGATGCGGGCGTCTTCTTCTTCGAGAGAGATGGCGAGTGCCAAGATCTCGCGTTCGGTGAGGTCGCGGAACTTTTTGGCCATGGAAAGAGGATAAATGGTTGGTTGTGGCCAATGCCGGGTAAATGCAGGTCTCTTGACTCGAATGCGCTTCGCAATGCGTGTTCTCGCTCGCGATGACAAATCATAAGAGCAGCCGCGGATTGCGCGGAGCACGCGGATCAGCATAAGGCTGAAAGCCAAGAGCCGACCGAGGCTTAAGCCAGCCGAGATTGATCGCGTTCACCAGGCTAAAAAGCCTGGTGCTTCCACCCAAATTGCTAGATCCTCTGCCGGAGCATTTCTTCGATATCGGCGATGCGATGGTCAATGTCATTGACCTTTTGCGCGACGCCTTGCAGTTCGAGGCGCGCGTGGCGGTTGACATCAAAATCCATTTCGCTGCGAATGCGGTCCTTTTTGTCCTGGCGGTTCTGGCTCATCATGATGACGGGTGCCTGGATGGCTGCAAGCATGGAAAGAAACAGGTTGAGCAGGATGAAGGGATAGGGGTCCCAGGCGCGTTCGCGCAACAAGATATTGATGGCTGAGTAGATAACCATAAATGCGATGAAGATGGTGATGAATGTCCACGACCCGCCAAAGCCGGCGACGTTGTCGGCTATACGTTCACCGGGGGTAACCTGCTCTTCGATGACTTGTTCGGGAGGCCGCAAGGAGCGCGTACGGGCGAGCTGATGCGCGTTGTGCAGCTCACGGCCGAGAAAGGCGAGGATGTCGGTTACCGTATGCGGCTTCCGTTCGAACAGGACACTGAGGTCATGACGGTCGAATTCGATGCAGGTGGTTTCTTGTGTAGCCGTTGCTTCGGCCCTGTGCGGCGTGTGCTCCAACATCGAGGCGAATCCGAAGAACTCACCGGGAGTCGGTTCCTGGAACACAATTTCCTGCTTGTCTTCGTCCAGAGCGGAGACGCGGACTCCTCCCGAGACGACGATATAGGCGCGCTCGGCGGGATCGCCAATGCGAAAGATCTTTTGATGAAGAGCGAAGCGTTTCAGCTCAACCTGCTCCGACAGGACCTTGAGCTCATCGTCGTCCATGTTGGAAAACAGCGGTACACGACGCAGAACATCCACAGAACACGGCATCGAAACTCACCTCACAGGAAAGTGCCAGCAGTCTAAGTCATTTAAGGCGGACTTGGCGTGCGGGAACCGGAGTGAGTAGTGTATTCGCGGAAATTTAACCGGTAAGCAACCTGGGTTTGATTACTTAGAGAGCATCGCGGAGCGGGGACTAGCGGAACCGGACGGTAGAAAGTTGAGCGAAGGTGTCAGTGATGAGTTGTCAGAGGACAAACCAACCACGCCAAGAAAAGGCGGCATCCATCAACGAGCACAAAAGAGGTGACTCGAGTGGAGGGGCGCAGGGTGTCTCGGGGAGGGATGTTGCCGGTGCTGAGC
>DASRAA010000189.1:0-13585 GCA_035638375.1 Binatia bacterium
TTCATCGTCGAGGGCTTACCCGGCGTGGTCCAGTCTTTGCCGTTGACCAGCAGAATGTCGGGATAGCCGTCACTGTCGTAGTCGATGAAGGCGCAGCCGATGCCCATCGTCTCGGGCAGCCACTTCTTGCCGACGGCGCCATTGTTGTGGACGAAGCTGATGCCCGCCTGCTTGGTGATGTCTTTGAAAGTAACTTGCGCCGCTGATACACCGACGAGCGCAGCCCACACGAAACACAGAAAGGATGACTTGCGTATGACGTTCATGGCACTGTTATTTGCCTCCCGCATTCGCGGATTGTTTCTGCGCCACACTCGCGGATGATTTCGCCGGAGGCTTTGCCGGCGTCAGGGGCACGGAAACGTGCTCGTGAATCAGTTGGCGTTCGTTGTTGTCCTCGGGGTGCAGGCGACGATAAGCCCCGGTAATCGTTTGCGCTGACTCATCCGCCTTGAAGCGCAGGTACAGCTTCTCGTATTCGGCGGCTTTGGCCGCCTCACCCATTCCCTTGTAGCAGAGCATTAAGTTGTAATTCGCCTGCAAGTCTTCGGGGTCGACGGCAATTGCCTCTTTCAACTGGGCAATCGCCGCGGGATACTTGCGCTCCAGGAAATACGTCCGCCCCAGATCGTTGCGCACGACGCGGTCCTTGGGATACTGCTGGAGGACCTTCAGCAAACGGGCCGCTGCGCCGTCGTAATCGCCCTCCGTGCGCAGCACGCGCGCATAGAAATAATTTGCACGCGCCAGGTTTGGATTGATCGCCAAGGCCTTGTCGAGGACGCTACGCGCGCTCTCCATGTCGCCTTCCTGCAATGCCACACGACCGAGGTTGACCCATCCGTCAGGGTTTTGTGGGTCTGCCTCAGTGACTTTCTCCCACGCCGCCGTCGCGCCTTTGAAGTCGCCTTGCAAGAACAGGCCAATGCCGTAGTCATTCCAGCGCTGCCAATCCGCCTTTTCGACAACCGTCTTTGGAGGCTCCAGCGGCGCGCCCTTGGGCAGCACTTTCAAATCGACGGTATCTTCGGCGATCACCACGATGGGCAGATCGGGAACCTCATGCAATTTGCCCGACACGTTCTTCAGATCGCCATCGAAAGTGAAGGCACGATCGTCATAACTCTTCGTCGTCAACGGAGCGTCGGCAGGCTGCTTTGAAACGCCGGCATAGGCAAAGTGCGTATTCCACCAGGAGAACTTGCGATAGCACAGCTTTGCCGTCAGAGTAACTTTGTTGCCAGCGCTTTGTGGCAGGTTCAGGCGGTAATGGATCGTGTCTGCCGCACCCGGGGGAATCAGCCGCACGTACACCACCGAACGCGTGGACCATGCATTGCGCTTGTTGATCACGTTGCCGTGCTCGTCGATCTGGAGCGAGCGGTAGAAGTGCGCTCCGGGTTCAACCGGCCCCTTTCCGTCGTCTGCGACCTTGCCGCTCCAAAAGAGCACCTGGCCCTTGTCGTCCACAGCTTTTAATTCGACCCAGGCGTCAAAGGCGTCTACCGTACCACCGGGGAAGAAGTGTCCTATCTTTTTCGTGCGCACCACCACGTCAATGCGCGCGCTGTCGCCCCGGCGCACATAGCCCGTGGCCTTATCCAGCGGAGCGGTTACGGGCGCAACCACGCCGCCTGCCGATTCGCTCGTGGTCTTCAGCTCAGCTTCCTCGCCGACCGCGAAGGTGGTCTCAAGATCCGTCTGCGGACCGCCGCCCACGCTAACCTTCGCCGCCGCATTCGAGAGGGCAAAGATATCGATGGTCAGCGCGCCGCTCTTCAAGAAGTTTTCAGTGAGTTCGAGTTGACGCGCGTCCTGGTTGGCCGTTGGCAGGGCCGTATTGGCTGCCGGGAAGGAGTGTGAGTGAATCTTGCCGTTGATGTTACCGGCGTCGGCCGACTTGGTATCGGGCATGTGGCAGTCCGGGCATCCCATCGACTTCGCGGGATAGTAGAACGACCGCGCACCGAAGCCCGAGACGCCGCTGGCCTGCCAGTTGTCATAATCGTTGAAGCCGCGGAACCAGCGGTAATTATTCACCGGAATATCGAGGTGCACCTTGTGGCACGAGGAGCAAAACTCCGGCGTCTGCGCCTTCATGAAAGGCTTGAGGAATACGCGCCGGTGCGGCTCGGGGTTGAGGTTAATGCTGAAATCGTGAATCCATCTCAACACCGGATTCTTCGTCGCCGCCAACTCATGGAGTTCTGGATACTCCAGCATGAAATCGCCCTGCCCCATGGTGCTCTTCACCTGCACGATGGAGTGGCACATCATGCATCCCATGCCAGCCTGTGCCTGCGGAGTATTCACGATCTGCTTGATGGGGATATCCATCATGCCGCTGTACAGCAGTGCCGGATCGTGGCATCCCGCACACCACTTCGACGGTTTCACGCCATTGACTTCCTGCATGTACTCTATGCTCTTGCGATACCACTGATTGTTGAACGACGAGAAGTGATGTGCCGAGTTGTTCCACTGCCGGAAGATGTCCTGGTGGCAGCGTTCGCAGGCGTCGGACTCCATGAAGAACTTCGATGGAATGTTCCGGTTGCCGTACACCTGCGACGAGCTGGGAAAGAACTTCCCGTCTATGCCGCCGCCTTCGTTGCTCATGGAGAGCGGCGCGATCTCAGGATTGCGGATGATGAAACGCTTGCTCCAGGAATTCCGCGCGTACTGCGCCCCGACCGTGATGATAACGGCTATGGCAATGGCACTGAGAGCTGGGATCCACGCGCTGCTGCATGGTTGCTTGCGATGGCTATACCACCAGCCTGCCAGCAATGCGACCGCCAAAAAAGAAACGGCAGCATGCGAAAGTAACAGGTTCGTGTATGGACGCGATGCGCCGGTGTAGATCAGCGCTAGTCCAAGCACGGCGCCGATAATAAGCACCAAAGTAGCTAGTTTTATGATGGGCGGCTGTTTCAAGACTGCTGGCAGCAGACGCAATCCGCCGATGCAGAAGAGCACGCCCAACCCGACATGGGCCAAAACCACGGCGGCGTAAAAAATATTGGGTGCGGGCCATGCGTAAAGGTAGATCGCCGACAACATCAGCGCAGCAATCGAGAATATTGCCAACTTCTTCATTCGTGTCCGCTCGATCCTCCAGTGTGCTCGTGGTGTGGGTTATGAGAATTCTTCTGCGGCGTTAACGGTTCCGCATCGATCGTTCTCTTGCCGTACACAAACCGATACCCTGGCGTGCGGTTCACTCCCGACTCGAATCGGTCATTCCACTCCAGTCGATATCCGTTCGACATTTTGTCGTCTGGATAATGCTCCCTCGCCGAATATGGATAGGTGCTCATTCCGTGAAATGGCATCTCCGCAACCGTAAACGGAGTCGCCTCGTAGAAATCCATATCCTTCACAAACCCGTTGGCGTAGAAGAAATAGTCGCGCTTCCAATCCCCGGGTAACGGAGGCAGCGCAGCAGCATCGAACTCGGCGTCGATGTCTTCTCCTGTACCGAAGACGGCGAACTGGTTGTCGATCGACTTCAGCAGTGGCGTCACATCGCCGTATTGTGTGTAGTTTCCACGGAAGCGCGAGAACGGCCCCGTCGCGCTTGCCTCGCCGTAGTAATAAGTAAGGTCGCCGGGAGTCTGCCCGTCGACCTGCCGCGGATAGCCACGGAACCCCAGCGTCGCCTTCGCCAGCGGCAACTCGGTCGTGCGAATATCGTTCTCGCGCGGGGGCCCGTTGTCCACCAGCACTTGGTCCCAGTAGATTTGCAGGTTCGAGGTAATGCGAATCTTGCGCGCGCCAGCCAGGAGCTTGCCGGTTAAGTCGACGGTTATTGTGCGCGGCAGCCCGGCCGGAAATCCCATCTGATCGACCACTCGCTTCCAAGTTCCGTCCGGCATCTGCGCTTCGATGTACGGAGAGATTGGCTTCAACCCAGCCTGCCACGCGGCATACATCGAGGTTGCACTGAAATACTCGATAAAGCCGGTCAGAAACAGCCGCAGCGGTTGCTGCGGTGTCCACGTGCCGAGATCCAGTGTCAGCGAATGCGTGTTGGCGAAGCCCGCGTAGGGCAGGTTGGTGAAGTCGCGCACGTACTGGTGATCGCGCGCCCTCAGCAGTTGCGACACATCGTTGCCGTTGTTATCCCAGGCGCCTGTCGGAGGATGCGGCCGCGACGTCGCCACCGTCTTTCCGCTGGCGAAGGGAGGATCGTCGAGGAAGCGCTCATCCGGATAAACGTCGATGTCCGCTGGATGATCGATCCCTATCATTCGCAACTGGTCGATGTAGTTGACTTCCTCCATCGGCTCGCCGAAGCGCACGCTCATGTAGCCGTTTTTGGCGCGGATCTTCGAGCCGTCGATTTTGACCCGCTCTTCCGGTCTCGGGGTGTTCTTCGCGCTCGGCGAAATCCAATGGCCAATCACGCCCGCTCCAATCACGTCGCTGATGAACTCGTACTTCTCGCCATTCCATGCAAATAGCGTGGGGCAGGAACTGCCGCGGCGATCGAGTTCCAAAAACGACGCCGGCTTGTTGACCGCAACATCGATCTCGTCCTGCAGAACGCCTGTCGGCCACAGCATGCGCACAATGTCTGCATTCGTGTTCTTGCCGAGCCCGGCGAGAACCTCCGGGGGCCCCTGGCTCAAGTAACCTGTGCCGCCCGGCACTTCAAACTTTTGCCACGTACCGTTGGAAAAGACCTCAACCTTCGTTCCCAATCCGGTCTTGTTATCCGCCAAGCCTTTGAAGTCGATCCGCAACGCGTGGTTCTTGTTCCCGCCCTGGTTGTGCAGCACCACAGGGTCGCTGCCCAGTTGCGTGACCACAAGGTCGGCCGCGAGGTCACCGTCGAGGTCGGCAGCAACCAGCGCCCGCGGCTCATGCAGTTTCAACTTGTCGAGTCCAAGCGGAGCGCTTACCTCCTCAAATCCCCGCGCACCTTGATTACGAAAGACGCGCACTTCAGAACCCTTTGCCGTCTCCACAACCGCTGCCAGATCGATCCACCCATCATTGTCGAAATCGATGGCGGTAACGCCCCAACCTTTTGTCGCGTCCGTCATCGGCAGAGGCACCCGCTCGAACTTCCTGCCGTCCACATTGCGCCACAGGCTCACACCGGGCGCACCGGCATGCGTCAGCGCAACATCCATCCACCCGTCTTTGTTGAAGTCGAAGACGTACACGCCAGTCGCAGGCGACAGCCCTGGTTCTGTGTACAGCGGCATCGCCTTGAACGGGCCTTCGCGCTGGTTGAGGTAAGCGGTTGGAGCACCCGTTATGTTTGTGACGATCAGGTCTACCGCACGATCATTGTTGATATCCGACAGCACCACACTCGTCGTCGGCCCCGCTCCCGCAAACCCCACTTCCTTCGTCCAGTTGGTAAATGTGCTGTTTCCGTTATTGCGCCAGACAACCGTGTCGGTCGAATCCTTGAGCCCCGGAACGCGCTTACCCGTAATGATGAGGTCCAGATCCCCGTCATGGTCGTAATCCACCCACGTCATGCCCTCCGGCTGATTCAGCGCCGTGATGCCAGCTTTCTCCGTAACATCGATGAACTTGCCACCACCCTCGTTGTGGAACACCACCACGCGGTCACTCAAAGATAAAGCAAGGTCGTTCTTCCCATCATTGTCGTAGTCGCCGACGGCGCACGACACGCCCTTGCCCTTCGGCGCCAATCCAAACTTGCCGGCAGGCTCTTCCTTGAACTTGCCACCACCTAGATTGCGGAACACCCGGACCGCCGAATCGCCCTCGCCGAGCGACACAATGTCCCAGCGGCCATCGTCATCCACATCGATCATGCAAACCCCGGCGGCGCCGTTCCTCCCTGCCCCAAGCACCTGGGGCATAAACGTCACCGGAATCATCGTGCCCACTGCCGGCTCATTCGTAATGACGTCTTGCGCGACGGAATACCTACCCTGCTCGCCATAGGTCAAGGTGATGGGCGCCGAAATCTTGTTGTGCGTGAGATATTCAAATCGCTTCAGGTGCTCGCGAGCTTCGTCGGGCCTGCCCGAGCGTTGTAGCGCGCGTCCCGTGCCGAACTCCGCCGATGCGTGCAGCGGATTGAGCTTCAGCGCCTGCTGAAACGCCTCGATTGCCTTTGCATAGTCCTGCTGCTGGCTGTAGAAGGTCCCGAGAAAGTAGTACGCGTCGGGATCGTTGGGATCGATCTTCAGCACCTTCTGGAAGTCGCTGATCGCCTCGCCCGCATTACCCTCGCCACGATGCACCAGTCCGAGGTTGTACCAGACTCGCGGATTGCCTGGGTCTTTCGCCGCCGCTTGCTGAATCGCCTCCTGTGCTTCTGGCAGCCGTTGCTGGTTCAACAGAGCGATGCCCTTGTTCAGCACCGCCACCGCCAACGATGGATCAAGCTTGTAGGCCTCATCAAATTTGGCCGTCGCCTTTTCCATGAGCTGCTGGTTCATCATGGCTACGCCCAGGTTGTTAAGTTTGGCCGCCTCAGCTCGTGTTTGGTTGGTTTCGGCCCAACTGACGCCGATCACCAGGCAGGCCGCTGCAAGGCCGCTCACGAGCCGGCACAAAGGTGCAAACATTCTGGCTTTCTCCTCTGGATCGATGGCGAGAGAACCCTCGATTATAAGTTCGCCACCGGCAGCCGATTCGGATTGCCTGCACCCTGGCAATCCACCTATGCAATTGCTGTTCGTCCGAAGAAAGACGGAGCACGTTTCTGGCTCAGGGGTCAAATCAGCCAGAGTTATTACAGCTTTCTCGGATACCCCACACTCGACCACGGACCACCGCCGCACCGGGTGTACGCACGGATAGCTCCGGGGCGAAATACTGTGATTAATTACATCGATTTCGAAAATTCCGAACAATAATTCAAAACCATTAGTGCCGGTCCGGCGACAAACCGTAAATTCTTGGGAACCAGTAGCTTTTCCCGGCGTCTGAATAAGTGAAGCCCGACTAAAATGGCAGCACGGGCTGTCCGTTGGCGTTGGGTGAGGAACGGCGTGATGTGGTTTCCTGATCGGTTCCATGCGACCTTGTGGCGTTGCCGGGCAATGGTGTGGCTGGCAGCCTGGCTGGTGCCGCGTGCCGAGCGCGCCCCCTGGCGCTCCAACCAGCAGGGTCGCTTCTGGCACTGGTGCCACTTCCTCGCCGAATCGGGCCAACTCACCCCCCAGAACCGATTGGTCATAGCACGGGCTTGCTGGCGATTGTTTCCCGACGCATTCTGGCTTCGATTCGATCGCGAGAAGTCGCATGCCCGAGTCCGCGCCCTCATTGGCTCGCCGACGGGATTAATTCTGGGGCTGCTTTTGTTTGCAGCCGTGCTGCTCACGGTCTCGGGCATTATCCCAGCCGCCCGGAACGCTTTCTCAGCCCCGTTCGCCCATGCCGACCTGGTTGCCCTAATTACACTCGACGGCAATGGCATCAACGGCAAATTCAGTCGCACGCGCTCCGACACGCTGCTTGATTTGGCCACCATTTGGAGTAAGACACAATTAGCTGACAAGGTGGCGCCGTTTTCCTGGGGGCCCGGCACCCTCTTGCTGCCCAGCCGCGACTTGCCGGTCGGAACAGCACGCATAGGGCCGGACTTCTTTTCGACCCTTCAGGTGAAAGCGGCGTTGGGGCGCACGCTGTCGGCGGATGATGCGCGCAACTGCCCGGATTGTATCGTCCTGAGCCATGCCCTTTGGCAGCACGAATTCCGCGCTGATCCGAAAATCGTGGGTAAGCAGGTGATCCTGAATGGAAATCCTCGTACCGTGGTCGGAGTTCTGCCGATGGAGTTCCATCTCATCTCGGCCGGTATCGAAGTGTGGGGACTCATCGATCCGGCTATTTTGTTTACGAACTTTCAGCGGCGCGTTGGTGCTGTAGCGCATCTTCGCGACCGCGCAACATCGGCGCGCTTGCAGCGCAATCTGACCGATTTGACCGAGAGCGCAGGTTATATCCATCCGGCCTCGCAGATCCAAGTCGTAACCGTAGCGGCTCAAGTTCGTAAGAACCTCTTATCCACCATTGGATTTTTAGTGCTGGCCGCTGCATGCGCCGCGCTGGTGGTCTTATTGCGTCATTTGCCGGCCAACGGGATAGGTCGCTTGCCGCAGGGCGCCGCTGCACGTATGCTCTGGCTCTCGTTCTTCACAATGAAAGCAGGGCTGTTGCTGGCGGTAGCGGCTTTAACCTCATGGGGCGTGGTTCATTGGCTGGCCAGTCTCGTAGTAGGTTCTACGTACCCGTCGGCCGATGAGTACGCGATCTGGCTTTTTCTTACGTTGGCAATTGTCGCCTTGTCGTGGGCAGTGCGCGATCAGCAGCGCCGCTGCCGCACGTGCCTGCGTCGGTTGGAACTGCCTGTCGCGATCGGCCGAACCGGTTCGGTCCTGTTGAACTGGGCCGGTACAGAGATGGTCTGCCCTCAGGGCCACGGCGTGCTCTACCTGCCGGAATCGAGCTCCAACTCCTTGGATCAGGACCGCTGGAACAAGCTCGACGAGTCCTGGCAGAGCCTGTTTCGCGAAGGATAACTCGGCCTTCCTACGTTGCGTGATAACGTGTGTCCGCTATTCAGTCCGCTGCAATAAGGGGTGCGGCCTTTGCGGGTCAGGGCCCGGTATACTGCACGAGCCACATCGACAACCGTGTAGGGTTTCTCCACAAACGCGGCCCCTTGACGCAGCAGTTAGGGCTAGGCTGCGCCGTCTTGTGTGTACTCCGAGATATAGAGTCACCGGATTTCCGGAAAACGTCGCGCAAGTGGGGAGGCCATAGCGTACCCGGCTGATGCCGGGCATTACCAGGTCTGTCATGATCAGGCAGAGCTTGCCGTGAAACTGCTCACGTTTGAATTACGCAATGGGTAGATTCACCAGACGGTAAGCCTTCAGACAGTTAGGATGTGAGAAGCGGTCCTGCTTTGTCAGCGATACGCAACCGGAGCTTGAGGTGCCGCCCGGTCACGCCGCAGCAGCCACACGATGAGCCATACAATCAGCACGACTGGCAGCAACGGAACCAAAATCATGCTTATGATCAGTCCCGCGAATACTCCTGCGCCTGTCTGGCTGACCAGTTCGCCTTTGATCGAAGCATTAGGGTGCTTGCTCACGCCGCCACCTATGCCGACGGTGTCTCCTGCGACGCTAGCATCTTCGCCTAGATGGATACCGCCAGCAACGGCAACCACATCACCCTTCGCCGTCCCATCCAAAACAATGCTGCCCATGATCGCCACGACGTCCCCGGTGGCCGTACCCGCCATGTGGATGGAGCAGAATATGCACACCACGTCACCGACCTCTTCGTCAGTGCCCACATTGATACTCTGGAAGAATTGCACACGATCGCTGCTGTTCCCTTTGGCAAACAGGAATGTCGGGGCCGCCACTACAGCAAGCAGCAAAGGCAGTAGGAGCAGACGGTTACGCAGTCTCATACACGTCTCCTGCTGGCATAATACGCCACTGGAGGAACATACGAGATAGCCCGGGAATTGGTTCCGTTCCTACGAGTAAATCCTTTAAATTCCTCGCCTTTGTGACACTAGTAGAGATAACCCGAAGGGCCAACCGGCCGGAGTGGCGGAAAACGGCACCAAGTGAGGTCCTGTAACGAAATCCAAACTGGGGAATCAATACGAATGCATATGTAGCCCACCGGAACGGTGGGAAATCTGGGGGAAGGCAATGTTGTTCAAGCGGTCTTCGGATATTCCGTCATCGGAAATAACACCAAAGCACTTGTATTTCAATCGTCGGACCTTTCTTGCCGGTGCCGGTGCGCTCTTGGGCACTGCTGCAGCTGGCGGCGCGCTGAACAGATTGCTGACGCCAGCCGAAGTTGCTCTGGCCGGCGCCAAACTGGATTACGGCAAAAGCCAGTTCAGCACGTCGGAAAAGCAAACGCCCTTCAACGACATCACCCATTACAACAACTACTACGAGTTCAGCACCGATAAGTACGAACCCGCCAAACTTGCCGAAAACTTCAATACATGGCCGTGGACTATCAAAGTCGAGGGATTGGCTAACAAGCCGAAGACCTTCGACATCGACGCGCTCAGGAAGATGCAACTGGAAGAGCGTACCTATCGCCTGCGCTGCGTGGAAGGCTGGTCCATGGTGATTCCCTGGATCGGCTTCCCGCTCAGTTCCCTGCTGAATCAGGTGCAGCCGAACTCCAAAGCCAAGTTCGTGGAATTCACCTCCCTTTACGACCCCAAGCGCTTCCCGGGTCAACAGCGTGGTGTGCTCGAATGGCCCTATGTCGAGGGCCTGCGCATGGATGAGGCGATGCATCCGCTGACCCTCCTCGTCGTCGGCTTGTATGGTGAGACGCTTCCCAACCAGGATGGTGCACCAATACGATTGGTTGTTCCCTGGAAGTACGGCTTCAAAGGCATAAAAGCCATCGTGAAGATCAAACTAGTGGACTACCAACCGACGTCAACGTGGACGAAAGCGGCGCCGAACGAGTACGGCTTTTACTCCAATGTGAATCCCAACGTGGACCACCCCCGCTGGAGCCAGGCAAAAGAACGGCGGATCGGGGAATTCACGAAGCGGCCAACCTTGATGTTCAACGGCTATGGTGATCAGGTCGCCTCTCTATACAACGGGATGGATTTGAAGAAGAATTACTGAGTCCAGAGCGTGAAACCAAAATATCTCAAGCCGCTGGTTTTCTTTGCATGCCTGCTGCCGCTCGCCCGACTTGGCTGGAAGGCCTTCAACTCGGCTCTGGGTGCCAATCCCATTCAGGTCATCACCTGGTCAACCGGCACCTTCACCCTGGTCTTCCTGATGATTACTCTCGCTATCACTCCCGTGCGCAGGCTCACGGGGCAATACTGGCTCATTCAATTTCGCCGAATGTTCGGGCTCTTCGCGTTCTTCTACGGCTGCCTGCACTTCACTACCTACATCTGGCTCGACCAGTTCTTCGACTGGCACAGCATGGTCAAAGACGTCTACAAACGGCCATTCATCACACTGGGCTTCACGGCATTTGTTTTACTAATTCCCTTGGCGCTCACCTCGACGCAGCGATCGATCCGGTGGTTAGGCAAACGATGGGTCACTCTGCACAGGCTCACCTACTTCAGTGCAATATTTGGGGTCATCCACTACATTTGGCTGGTGAAGGCCGATCTTCGCAAGCCGCTCATTTACGCCACGATTCTGTCAGTACTCCTGATCTATCGCGCTCTCGCCCGGGCCATCGCACGACTGGCTCCTGGCTTGCCGGCGAATGGTCGCTCTCGCACAATCGAAAACCGCTCCGCTGCAGCTGACTAACCGCCCGAAGCCGGCTTTGGCAGTTGCGCTATGATCGAGATATCGGATTGCAGGCCCCAGAGAGCATTTCACTATGGACGAACGCAGTTTCCAGCGGTTGCTGCGGCGCACAGTGGCCATTCCTGTGGCCTTGCTTGTCCTGCTGGCCGTAGTTCTGGTGGTCGAAATTCTGTCTCTCACCTCTGCCCTGCGCTGGGTCGATCACGCCGAAGAAGTGATTGCCGACTCGCGCGAGTTGATGCGCAACATGATCGACATGGAGACCGCGATCAGGGGCTACTATCTCACCGGCAATCGTTCTTTCCTCGAGCCCTTCGTTGCTTCCAAGTCAACTGTTTTTCGCGAATTGGGGCTGTTGGAAGAGCTCACGACCAACGAACCGGAGGTGCAGCAACGTCTGGCGGAGGTTCGCCAACTCGACCTCCGTTGGATCAACTATGCTGACCAGTTGCTGGGCAATCATGATTCACAGCCCAGTTCAGCAGAATATGCCTCCGGCAAAGAGCTGATGGGGCAAATTCGCTCCCGGCAATTGGCGCTGCTTCATAGCGAAGAACTGGCCCGCGACAATCGTATCCGGCGGGCAACCACCCTGAACCGCATTGTCATTGCGACCGCCGTAGGACTCTCGTTGATCATTGCCGCGCTGCTCTTCACGCTAACGCGCCGGGAATTACGGGAGCTGTCGCAAAACTACGAAAAGCACCTGTATGCCGAAGAGGAAAAGAGCCGCCAGCTTGCCGAAAGTCGAGAGCGTTTTCAGACCACCCTGAACAGCCTCGGTGACGCCGTGATCGCCACCGACGCCAAAGGTGGCGTCCGCTACATCAATCCGGTGGCGCAACAGCTCACCGGCTGGAGCGACCATGGGCAGGCCCGTGGGCATCCACTGAGCGAGGTCGCTCGCCTTATTGACGAGAGGACGCGCGAACCGCTGAGTGATCCGGTGGAAACCGTGCGGCGCGCGGAGCAGGCGGTCGCCGTCTCCAATCACCTTCTGTTGGTCAGCCAGTCCGGCACGGAATACCCCATCGAGATGAACGCCGCTCCCATTCTCGAAGGCGGAGCTCTCTCCGGTATTGTGCTGGTGTTTCGCGACGTTACTCAGCGCCGCATGACGGAGCAAACGCTACAAGCCAGCGACCGCCTCACCCAGGCAGGCCGCTTGGCCGCTACCATCGCTCACGAAATTCGCAATCCGCTCGACACTGTTTCGAACCTGCTCTTTCTGCTCAGGCAGGGCACCTACAACACACCCGAAACATCGCAATATCTGGACATGGCGAGCGAGGAGCTGTCGCGCATCACGCAAATTACCGGGCAGCTCCTGACCTTCCATCGCGAGGCGCAGTCTCCCGTGCAGGTCGATCTGGTGAAGGTCCTGGAGAGCGTACTCACCCTGTATTCGCCGCAGATTCAGATGACGGGCATCAAAGTCACCAAACGCTTCGAAACACATCGCTCGGTGCGCGGTTTCCCGGGAGAACTTCGCCAGGTATTCGCCAATCTCGTGTCGAACGCAATCCACAGCATGCCCAGCGGAGGGAGGCTGCTTCTGCACGTATATGAATCCTCGCTCCCGTCTGACTCGCTACGTAAAGGGGTTCGCGTAACCGTGCTAGATAATGGGATCGGCATTCCTCCCGACGTTGCCAGCAGACTGTTCGCGCCCTTCTATACGACCAAAGGTGAAGCTGGAACCGGTCTGGGACTCTGGGTGACCCGCGGCATCGTTGAGAAGCACGAAGGCACCATTCATTTCATCAGTACCTTGCGAGCGGGCCGCTCGGGCACGGCATTTTCCGTGTTCCTGCCCTTCCAGCAAGTCAGCGGCCGGCTCGACCTGCCAAAGCCGCAGCACGCGTAGGGCAGTGCTGCACCGAAGCCAACCTGGCTTATCGCTTTTCGCTCTTCACTCTTGGCTCTTCGTGCAGTGGCTTTCGGTTTTGGCTAATTGCTAGCTAGTCGCTAGAAATACAGAGGCACAGAGTTCCTGAGATTTGAATGCGGCAGCGCTCTGTGCCTGGGTGGTGAACCAAATGGCTAGTTGCTACTGAATGTCGAAGTGCTCCTGATGCAGCATCTGATCGCTCTTCACCAGGACAGCTTTGCCGATCATCTCTTCCATCTCGGTAATGAGTTTTCCGTTGTTAGCTTTTAGTCCCTTCGCCACTTCTGGATTCACGCGTAACGTCACATCGGTGCGGTCATGCGCCTTAATCATCTTCCGCATCTCGATATAGATCTCGTTGCAGATGGTAGGCACCGACTTCACGAATCCCGCACCCGTGCAG
>DASRAA010000190.1:0-10879 GCA_035638375.1 Binatia bacterium
ATTAAAAGTGCGTTGCTCTACCAACTGAGCTACGGGCCCCCAATACTTCTAATTTAACACGAGCAAAAAAAAGTTACTGGACGATGGCGACACTCGATTCTTCAGTAAGGTTTTGGGCGATGTCAATTCTGGAGTCAACCATTCGCCCGTCAACGAGTGTGGTCGTGCAAATCGACCTGCCAACGATCGTTACTGATTCGAGCGCTCATAATGGCTGCGCAAGAGCCACTGCTTGAACAATTCGATCATCATTAAAACCTGTTCCGCTGTCAGGCCGCTATCAACACAGCCGAGCCGCTTGCCGTCCAAAGATTCGTAAAGGACGAACACGCGACCGATGTTTCCCTTGACCTCAAGCAACGACTGGAGAGCCTCCTCGACTGCAGCAGTCTTGTCGCCGGAAGGCTCGCTATTGTCTCTGTTGCCGGGAAGCACAACGAGATTGCGCTTCCGCCGCTCGATCCCATCCCAACCCTGCTTCTGTTCGTCACTCATCTCAAATGCAATTTCCTTTTTGACCTTGAAAACCGGCACCATTGTACGCCGTACAGGCTCGCACGCGACCTCGAGAAAGGATTCTTCATCCTGCTTCGACTTCCTCCATTGTGTTCACCTGGTTATCTCTAAACCGGGTTGGTATTACGGGTTGCCTCTCTTCTTGAGTTCCTTCAGCGCAGCAGCTTCCTTCAGTCGTTGCTCACGTTCCATGGAGTCCACTTCGCGGGAGAGCTTCTCTACGGAGCCCTGCTCCTGACTGACACGTCGCAAGAAAAACCCGAACAGAGCCAAAACCACAATGACACCAAGCACAATCTCGAAGGTCAGAATATTCATGTCACAACCCCGCTTCTGTGGTTTCTCCTCTCAGTATCGTGTATAACCGCGTCAATGTGTTGTCAGCTCAGAGTAATTCTGCCATTTTCGCTAATCGAGTGTGCAGCGGCGGTGTCTCACTACCACAAAACATTTATTGGAACTCAGGCAGCGCGGAGGCTACGGGAGAGGTCCCGGCCAAATCTCCTCTTTCGTTATTCGACTCAGACAAGCCCTCCGTTGATTAACGTAAATCGAGCGGTGCCGAGTATCACCGCTCCGTATGACCAACCGCCAACCCTTCGGTTCGCACCATTCGATCCTGATGCAGCAGTCCGGCGGCCAGCTTCTTCCGCATCTCGACTTCAGGTTTCAGTATTGCGAACTTTCCCGCCCGGTACCGCTGATTTGGAGTGCTCGTGCCCTGGGCAGCCGAAGTTCGTGCCCGTGATCGTCACTGATGTGCCGACTTGCCCCTGAGGTCGACCGCTGCCGCGCTGTCTTGCTACGGCCTGAACTGAGGTTCTTTTAGTGATAAGGCGATCGTCAGTTATTCGGAGTTTGCGGGAAATATTGGATATTACCTCAACTCGTTTGCTCTGACAATCAGCAGCGTCACCATCTGTTGACCGTTAGACGACTGTCGAAACAAGGCTGCGAGTAACGTTCGCCACCAGGGTGAAAATGAAGACACGGAAGGCACAATTGCGGAGCTGTGGCAACCAGCAGCGGAAAAAACGCAGGTTTGATCGACTACTTGATTAGATCGCGCCGCGACGATTCCGGCTGGCAGCCAAAAAGGGTAGAGGAGGGCTGTATTATGTCGTCGAAGATGCAGATTTGTTGAAAAAAGTCGCGGGCCTGATTAGCGGGGGATTGCACCGACAGAACGCTGAAGATCGCTGGAAAGCACGAATTCTGTCAGCTACCCTGTGTTCAATCGCGAGAGTTAGAGAACTGGTTTGGGAATAGCTCATGCCAAAAAACATTGTGGTCTGTTGCGACGGTACTGCCAATGAATTCACGGCAGACAATACGAACGTACTGAAACTCTACTACACGTTGGAGCAGGATCCTCAGCAGCAGGTGACGTACTACCACCCTGGGCTGGGCACGATGGAACCTTCTGGTGCGCTTACACCGCCCGCCCGAAAGTTAACGAAGCTGTTGGGAATGGCTGTGGGTTACGGCCTTTCGGACGACATTTCACGCGCGTACAGCTTTCTTATGGAGGAATATTGCGAGGGCGACAAGCTTTTCTTATTCGGTTTCAGCAGGGGGGCATACACCGTACGCGCTGTCTGCTCGCTGCTACACATGTACGGCCTCATCCGTTCTCTGAACGAGTCGCTAGTTCCTTATGCAATCCGAATGATGTTGGCGATCAATCGGGCACGACCGGGCAAGAGCAAAGACGACGATGCAATACGCCAATATTTCGATCTCGCAAACTCGTTTAAGAACACCATGTCAAGAACGATATGCAGCCCATGGTTCGTAGGCGTGTGGGATACCGTGAGCTCGATCGGGTGGATCGCAAATCCTCTCAAGCTGCCTTTCGTTACGAACAATCCGGACATCCAAACTGGAAGGCATGCTATATCAATTGATGAGCATCGTGCCTTCTTTCGAAATCATCTTTGGAGACCATCAGAAAGTCCTGGGACAGCGAGTGGGCCCAAGGACCTGAAGCAAGTCTGGTTCGCAGGTGTTCACTGTGATGTCGGCGGTGGCTATCCCGAACAGGAGAGTGCGCTTTCAAAGATCCCGCTCGAATGGATGATCCAGGAGGCAAAAGCAAGCGGCCTCAAAACAAACTCGCTCAGACAAGCGGAAGTGCTGGGAAGGAGCGAGGAGAGCAAGTATGTCACGCCGGATGCCAATGGCATGGCTCACGAGTCCCTATCGGGTTTTTGGAACGCAGCGGAATTTATACCGAAGCACCAATATGATTGGGCAACAGGAAGAACCTCATATCACATGAACCTGTATAAACGACGCACCATTCCACCCAATTCCCTGGTGCATGATTCTGTTTTTGCCAGATCAGGCAACTATGCTGCGAGGGTACCGAAAGATGCGATTCCTGTAAGTACGCGATCGTTGTGACGCTTTCAACTATTCGAGAGCGCATGCCTGTCGCCTAGACTTTCTCCACGTCAACCCTTCCATCAATGGCGGTCACAGTCGGCTCCTTTGAAGCTGACAGCCCTTCCCTGTTTAGTGTTTACGAAACTTTGGGCACTTTTTGACGAGAGCTAAAGCTGGCTACTGTTGTGCGGGAGAAGGACGGTCCTATCGTCGTGGTTAGAGCAATTGCAGTGATCTCGCTTGTGTTTGTGCGGTTAGGCTGTGCTCGTGGCGTACCGGTTGGCTCAAGGAACTTTTCCTTGCTCATCAAACCGGCGGTGTGGAGCTCGGCGAGAGCAAACTTTGAAAGAATGGATTCAGCATTCGTCCTGCTGGATCCATGGTTCGAACCCAATCCGAGAATTGCTGCCAACGCACACCGTACGCTGCTTCGACATGCTTACGTTCAATGAATGGGCTTTGGTTCAGTAGTGGAATGCCCCTGTGCTGATAGGCGAAGTCGTTGAACTTCCGCAGGAAGTCCTGCCATGCAGCGCTGTCAGTACTGGCGTGGATGGGATCGATCGAGAACATCTCGCCGTCATATGTGTATGACAACAGTGAGCTCTTGTCCGGACGGATGAAGTAGGCCCCAAGCGGCATGTTGCAGCGGAAGCCCGTCAGTTTGAAGTGCTGGTCGGCAAAATCGAGATAGGCCTGCAACGTACTCAGCCACTGCGAACGAGCAAATGCCCAGAAGGTAAACGCATACTTCGCCGAATCGGGAGTGCTGCGATAATCGATGGTCTTGTCGGGAGCTAGCAATGAAATCCCGCCAAGGACATGAAGAGTCGAGAACAAGAAGTTCTCAACATCGAACAACCCTTGTTCGGCAGAGTCCCGAAGCTGCTTGTTTGCAATGAACTGGTCGAGGAACCGACCCGCGTGCGCCGCTTCATAGTTCCACAGATGGTGCCGCGCAGCAGCCTGAAGCCAAGCCAAGATCCCTGGGTGAACGATGCCATGCCTACTTTGGAAAATTGCGGTCCTCCCCACGGTCCAGCAAATTAGACCTTCGGAGCCGTCAATGATCTGGTCCACTTCTGCCTGTGTAAGTTCGTCTATTGGTCGAGGCAAATAGGTAAAGTGCAGCGCCTCAATCGGCTTAACGCGGAAGGTCACTTCGTACACGATGCCGCACAGTCCGTAGCTTGAGCGCATTTGAGGCAGTAGATCTGGCTTGTCGTGGGCCGAAGCCTCGGCCAGTTCGCCACTGGGGGTGACCCACTTCATCTGCGTCAAATAGGAGTTGAATTGTCCGAACTCCACACCGTCCAGTGCGTCTTTGCTGTGACAACAGGCCGCCGCTCCCAAAGTCATGTTACCAATCTCGATGTTGGTCATGAACTGCAGGCCGTGCTTGCGCAACGCCTTGGATGCCTCAATGACTTGCAGACCCGCTTGCGCCGTAATCGTCGAGGTCGTAGGGTCTATGTCGATAATCCGGGTCATTCGCGACATGTTCACCATAGTGCCGTCGGAAGAAGCACACGGGGTCAAGGAGTGATAGCTGCCCATGGCGCGAACCGGGCTGGGATAGTGCACCGTATCACGCAAGACGGCTTGGATCACCTCCACGGTCTCGGGATAGACAAGCTGTTGCGGCGATGCCGTAATGCTGGTGTCATAGTTGACGATCTGTTTCGCCATGGCAAGCTCCTTCGCAGTTGTGGGACGAAGCGGGGTTGAATCGACCATTCGCGAAACGAGCCGATGATTTGAAATCGCGAGCGCTCGGGCCTGCCCCTCAAAGATGAAGGAGTATACATCCGAAGTCTTAGACGGAGGGCACATTTATGCTGGCGTAGCCCCTTCGACCCCCGGATGCTTGTTACAGATCTCGTGAATTCAAGTGAGCTTGGTTTCGCGGCAAAATACAGTGGACCTTTGGAGTAGAGGACTTCCAAATGCGAAGACAAGGCGCCGATCACAAGATAAGCGAGCTGACTGGTGTCGGCGGTACTACGAAGCCGCATCCGCTGGATCGGGCGGTGGCATGGCTGTCACGCCGGTCGCGGATGTTCTCGCGCGGCTGGGGTGACGAGGCAGTGCTGGCGGAATTTTCTCTTCGAGCGCATTACCTGCAAATGACTGCTCCCATTAGCGTGAAGTGGCACTCGCACGGGCATAAAGGAAGCGAGATTTGCCGTAACGGTAGCTTCCCATCTCCGTTGGGTGCACTGCCAGAGTTGGCCGCGACGGTTCACGTTCGTGCTTACTCGCAGCCGGACAGCCCGTCGGCTTGCGTCATACTGGCGGCGTCACGCGAGGAGGGATACTCGGTCCGAGAAAAGGTCTTCGGCCCATTAACAGCGCGGAGGATTGACCTGTATTTGCTGGAGAGCCCGTACTACGGAATGCGGCGAAATGGCGACGAACCCTCGAAAATCACCGTTGCCGATCACGGGCTTTTGGCGCTCGGCATGGTGCTAGAGGCTAGGGCGCTGCTCGCCTATCTGCAGCCACATTATGCAAAACTCGCTGTGGCTGGTTACAGTATGGGCGGCCACCTGGCAGCGATTACAGCGGCGGTGTCTCCTTTCCCGGTGGCGTGCGCGGCGCTTGCAACAGGAGCTTCGGCGAGCGCCATCTATACGCAGGGGTTGCTGTCACGCAGTGTAGACTTCAAAACACTCGGTAGCGAAGCACGCAACCGGCTGCACCGGCTATTCGATGTTGCCGACATTACTCATTATCCTCTGCCGGTTCGGGTGGATGCCGCGGTGATTTCCGGATGTACGCGAGACGGATACGTGCTACCGCAGGAGACGGAGAGATTGCACCGTCATTGGAGAGGCAGCACCCTTCGCTGGATCGAGGCGGGACATTTCTCGGCGCTGCTGACGCAGCGACAAGCCCTCCGCGCCTGCGTGGAGGAGGCGTTGAAGAATTTTGACGGGCGGGAACGACAGCCTACGGCTCCAGAACCAGAGAAGTTCGAGTCCGATGGGTCACTCTAACCGAGCGCCGCCAGATAGCGAAGCGCCCTCAGACTGGGAAGAAAAAAGTATGCACCGCCGCGCACGGTGATGAACTGCGGCATTTCTGGGATACGCCTGCACACACCCATCTCCTGCGGCATCGAGAAAGTATCGACGATGGGACACCCTAGAACAGGCTGGCGATTGCCGAGCAGGGGGTCGCTCTCTTCGGTCATGGCGTTGAACTTCGTGCTCATCACCCATGCGTTCTGTACGAACTCGAACTGGCGCGAGATATTTGCAGCAAGACAAATGAAATAAATGCCGTGCTCGCCCGTGTCTGAGCCATCGGCAACAGCTTGCTGAGGTGACAAGCCGGGACCGTACTCGCGTCCGCGGCGAAGCAGTCGGTGAAAGCGGGTCGAGGCGATGATGTCGTCGCGGAACTTCTTGCTGCCGAAGCCGAGCGTGTGGAGCAGCTTCGCGATCAAGTCGCTTGACCCAGATGGCAAGTCGGCGTTGCGAGGATTGGCACGGCGAATGTGTGCTCCGAAGGCACAGCGGGTAGCAGCGGCATCAGAATCATAGGTGAACTGGTTTTGCGGCGCGTCGCTCGGGTCGATTCCTGCAATAGGCTGGGGGTTCAGCGGCAGAAGCGGATCGCCGTTTATCCTGCGGCCCACCATGCGCTCAGCCAAGTCCTGCCGGGCCTCTGGGTCGGAGTTAGCCTGCTTGTCAAGGAAGCGCCAGAAGCCGCGCACGTCTTGCTGTAGCTGACGAAGTACCAAGTAAGTGCCATTACGCCCGAGGTCGCGCTTGTGAGTAAAGTCTTCGGCGAAGGGAAGTAGAGCGCTTGATGGTTGCACGGGGTCGAGCAATGGGCGGTCGGTGTACTTGCCGTACTCGTTAGGGTAGCCAAGCAGAAACTCTCCGAGAGCGACGAGGTTGCTATAGGCGAGCTGATCACCGTGAACGGAACGTTGCCGCTCCCAGTCGAGCGTGGGTTGGCTGACACCGTCGGCGAAACCGAACGGCTCAACGTTTTGCAGATTCGAGGTGAGTAGACAATCAAGCACTTGGAAAGCACTGTTCCAGTGCGGGCCTTTGACGTTCTGCGTCCAGTCCGTAAGCTGGCCGGTTTGCGCGTACAGCATCACGAGCACATGCGGAACTTTGCCGGGCCCGCCCCATCGCCAATACTCCGGGGCGCTGACGCCCGCATCGCCGAGCCGTCGGGAGCGACTCTCCTCAGTCATGCCGGAGAGGAATTCGTCCGAGAAGCCGGTGAGGACCTCGTCCGGTACCCCCAGAGATTGCAGGCCGTCCCTTGTGAAGGCCACCTGCAGAGCAGTCTTTGGCGGCCCGTCTAGTTCGATCGCGCTGGAGACCGGCGCCGAAGCCAGCCAGGAACGCGCTGCCGAGGGGTCGCGGACGTTGAGCAGCCAGAAGGACGCCTCAGTGAGCTTGCCGTGCCCGAAGCGTACTAGACCCTGAATGTCGTTGAAGTCCACGGGTAC
Source organism: Binatia bacterium (assembly GCA_035638375.1). GTDB lineage: Bacteria > Acidobacteriota > Terriglobia > Terriglobales > Acidobacteriaceae > DASRAA01. The sequence continues at coordinate 7,382 of DASRAA010000190.1, forward strand.
GCTCATCGTGCCGCCCTCAGAAAAGTTGCAGCCATTCCTGTAGCTCGGAGTCCGTCATGTAGGGATGATCCAGTCCCTGACGAATCAGCATGTTGCGTTTCATGTCGAGATTACTGACTCCAGGAAATGCGTTGTACCATACCTCGGTCGCCAGTTCATGCCGGCGAATGTAGTACTTGAACTTCTGCTCGTCTTTTGCGCCATCGAGAATAAGCCAGTTGGTCGTGGGATAACCAATGCCATTGCTGAACACGAGGTTCAGTCCCAAGGCGACTTTGTTTATGAAGTCGTCCATGTAGCTCTCGAGGCTGCCATCATAGTTGCTGGCAAATAGCAGCCGCTTCTTGCCATCAAGAAAAACCCAGCGCGCGAAATGAATCGTCGTCACACGCGCCAGGCGTCCGCGGTTGTAGATGTGGCGAGTCGTGTAGTTGACCACCCAGAGGAAGAACGCAAGGATCCAGCGGCGAAACAATCCAGGCTTGACGCTGCCCATAGCGCTGAACTGGTTAGCGATGTCATGGTCTTCGAGGTCCGCGAGTTGTCGAGCATGCCCCGGATCGATGCGGGGCGCGATCTCGGGATCGGACGTCTCGCGGCGCCGCAGCTGAAACAGGAAAAAAGGAAGATAGAGGAGGAGAAACGGCGAGAGGGCCAACAGGATTAGTGGCACTCCGGCAAGATGGACGAAGTTGAGAACCCTCCAGCCGAGCGGCGTCGGCTCCGGAGGCGTCAACGTGATGCGTCCGGCCCGCTGCTCCTCTTTTACGAACTTTCTTAGTTTGTCGTAGATCTGTCGGGATGGCATGATGCGAAGCGACGGCGCGTCCCGGATGAACTTCTCCATCGCCTGGCGCAGCGCTTCCTCTTCACGGACCTGCTGTGTGGTTCTCCCAATCCAGTTGACGTAAATCGTAGCTGGTCTCACGTTGTGGGACTTCATCCAAGCGAGGAGGTCTGTGGTAGGGGTAAAGTCTTCGCAGTAGGAAAAAATGCGCCTCAAGCCCTCCTCGGTCCGGTTCACCATGCTGGCCAGAAAGCTGTCGAATGAACCGTCGAAATCGCCTAAAAACGCGAGATAGGTCGGGTAGCTGACGCGAGGCAATTTGTAGGCGGTAATGTCATTCAAAGTACGGTCTTCCAGCACGACGATGCGTGCGAAGTGCAGCCGTGGTAACTGCGCGAAAGGAACCAACGGATTCTGCGGATCGACGACGCCCGGCCTCCGATTCATGGAGGCCAGCAACCGGCGTAAGTCGTCCGTTCTTCCGGCAGCGACTGACGCTAACACCATAAAGTTGGACTGAGGCGTCATGTGCCAGAAAATTGGAGCGCGAAGTTGATGGTCCTGGTTTTGTCCCAGAACACGATGCCCAGATACATCCCCGGGCCAATCTGGCGAATCTCGTCACGAATATGCTTGGCCAGCAGCGAAGTCTTGGAGTAATCCAGTACGATGCACTCCAGCCCATCGAACCAGCTCTTGTCTTTGTACACCTGGGCAACAATCGCGTTGAGGCCGAAGGCGAGAATGCGATTGGTCAATGTGCCATGTGCTGCGTCGAAGGTCTTTCCCTGCCAGCCAAAAATGTTGATCAGAGACGCAGTCTCGGCAGTCAGGACGGTGTCTGTTGCAATGATGGCAGTACCTTGGGCTTCACCGTTGGGAATGTCACCCGCCGGGCTGCCGCTGAAAAGGTCGTCAAGTTCCTTCTGAGACATGGCTAGAAGTTGTGCAGCAGTGTAGGCCATAGATCAGGTTCCTCCGTCGCCGGGGGTTGTTGCTCGACTCGGCGGTTCAGCAGGCGCAGAAAGGGCCTAGAAAGTGTTGCCCACTATCGCTGCAATCCAGAGTTTTGTCAATGGCTACGAACATGGCTACGAACATGGCACGAATGGCACAAACATGGCACGAATGGCAAGAATGTCGGGTGCACTCGAGGTCCTAACGAGCCGCTAGAGATCAGTCAAATACCTCGTCACCCGTTGGCTCGTAATGCGGGACAGCGTTCATATCGTGCCGCAGTTGCGAAAGCACCCAATACATTCGTTTTCGAGCTCGGCTTTGATTGCCCAAGGGACGATGTTCGGGGATACAGTGCCATGGGTTGTACGAGAGCCGCTTTTCAAACTCTATCTGCGCCGGAGAGTTGAACTTCTGCCGCGGTATGCGCAAAGTGGCTGCTGCTATGCGCGGGGAACGCTTCTCCGGCCAGAGCACGGCGTTATTCTCGATGGGCATCCGATAAGGATCGGTTTGCAGTTGCAGGCGAATGTCGAATTCGACGTCTTCCTGCTCGAGCGTAGCCACCATGGCATTGCGCAGATAGTCGTCGGGAGGGCGGAAGGGGAGCCGCGGAATCCGGGTTCGTTTCTTCCGTTTCGGCCACACCGAGTACTGCATTGCCTGGCCTTCGCCAAGCAAATATGGAACGCAACTAAAGTAGGGCGCTTCAAATGGGCTGCTCTGCGTCTTGATGTAGAGCGACTGCATGATGAGATCGAACACATGCGGACGATGCAGATTGAGGAAGTAGAAAATCTGTGCGTTCTTCAGGCTCTCCAGTTGCAACTGCGCGTTCGCGTTGACGTCCGGCGTTACGAAAGTTGGGGTGGAGACGCCGGTCATGTCCTGCGTGAGCTTTTCCTCATCCATTAGCTTCGGCCCGGGCACGCCCATCAGCTTGATGCTTATGCTCATAAAACCAACATCGTCGATGTCCGGCGTTACGTAAGGGCCGGGTCCGGAGAATCGAACCCAGGCGCGAAATGTTTGCGGCTTCGCATAAATGCCTTGCCGAAGCTTGGGCGGCAGATTGTCGTGGACGATGAATTCCCCACGCACAATGCCGTGTGTCTTGGTGTTTCCTCCGCGCTCGAACCCGCCAGGCTTCCACAGCAGACGCATTTGCTTTTGGAAGCTGTCGATGATGGAGTCAATATAGGCCTCCTCGTCGGGAATCGGGCGCTCTTCAGCGATTTTCAGCCCAGCGTCGGGACGCCGCAGATTAATGAGGGCCGTCGTCAAGCTTGCCAATGGATCGCGCAGCACCGCATCAAATACCGAGCGGAAGAAGGGATCGAAGCGGCGCTCCAGATGCACGAAGGAGGTCGAGGCCCCTGCCACCCAATTTAAGAACGCCGACCCAGTATTGGGAGGCGGTATCGGCCGGCTGATGTTGGAATCGGTCAGAGGCACGACGTAACCCCAAGCGACTCTGTTGAACTAAAAGTATTCGTGAAACTATGGCTGCGGGGACGATTTTTGTCAACGAGCTAGGTTAAGGCTAGGCCGTACCGTTCGACCGGCGATGCCACGGATGTGGTTGTCTCTGCTCACACGCGTGCGATTTGGTCTCACGGGGCCTCTAAGCAGTTCGTCTTGCGTCCGCCAGAATCACGTCGGCAGCCTTCTCCCCGATCATGTAAACCGAGCTGACGATGAAAAACCCGGGAATGCGCGGAAAAACCGAGGCATCCACCACCCGCAGGCCGCGC
>DASRAA010000191.1:0-3431 GCA_035638375.1 Binatia bacterium
ACCCGAGAACGGCTGAGCTGTGCCGGATAAGGCGGATAGTTCCCGGCATTGAAGCTGGATGGATCCGTGTTGTATTGCACCATGACAGTGCCGCCGTTCCGGACGTATTCGAGTAATCGCTGATTGTTTTTCTTGACGTCGTCGCGGGTGTCGTAAGCACGAATACCCAACACGATGGTGCCGTATTGTTCGAGGTTACCGTGGGTGACGTCATCGGGCGTTAGCAACGTTACGTCGAGGCCGAGCTGGCGCAAAACCGCTGGAATGTCGTCACCCGCGCCCATAATGTAGCCAATCTTCAGCCGGGTGGGGATCTTCACGTCTACCACCGCGGCGCGCTGAGCGGCCTTCTGGTAGTAGAAAAAGCCACCGATGTCGGGGCGAGTTACCAGGCTGTAGCCGTCGTCGAATTCGCGGTTGTCAGCCGAGGCAATGACTTTCACCAGATATCGGCCCTCCTGAGCGCCGTCGGGCAGTTCCTTGAAAGTGGAAAGTTGTTGGCCCGCTCGGGTGAAGTCGACAGAAGCAGCTGCTGGCTCCGTATGCCATCCTTGCGGCAACTGGGAGTGAATTGATGCCCGCGTGTGTTCGGAGTTGGCGCGCAACCCGACACTCATTTCGGCGAAAGGATTGGGGCCAGCGACGAAGATCTGGGTTGTCGGCTCCAGTTGGACTGAAAGTGGTGGAACCGCCGCCAACGGCATCGACCAGGCTTCTTTGCTTTGGTCATGCATGGGCGTGCGAGCAACCGCCTGAATCACGCCTTCCTGACCATCCAAGACATACGTGACGTGGGCTGAAACAGGCGGCGGAGGCAACGGAAGGGTGACGTATTCCGGCTGGTCGATTTGGTAAATCGAATCGACCTCAGGGTCGTTTCGATGAAAGTAGGCCTTGGTTGGCTGGGCGTTCAGAGGAGGCGACACACGAAAGGTCAACGCGCATCCGTCGCCCGGAGCGATTCGATCGGGCACCTTGTCCATGAAGAGCTCGTAGTGCCAACCCACGGGAACGTCGAGAGCGAACTGCTTAATTTCCATCGGGGCGGTGCTGCCGTTGTGAAACTTGGCAAGAAGCAGAAAAGGTTTGCCCGCCGTGATGACCGCCACCAGGACTTTGCCATTGCTGCCGGTTTCGAATTCCTCCGCCATGGGACGGCCGTCGGGAGTGCCAGGCCCAACTCCCAGACCAATGGAGTAAGCGAGATTCGCGGCCTTTTCGAACTGCTGCTGCTTGTTGCGGAGCTTCACTAACAGGTCGGCTTTGGCGGCCTCTGCAAGACTGGAGGCTTCGATCTTCGCGATAAGCGAGCGAGTGAGATTCCAACCCTGCAGCAGCGGCTTGCCGGCCGACTCCGGATTCTTTTCAACCGCTGACGTCGCCCCGTCCACAAGTCTGGCTAGTTCTTCCAGCTGCGGCCGGAGCCACGGCACTTTGCCTGCGTCTTTGCCGAGCTGAGCGGCAAGGCCGGGTAGCGAGGTGTCGATTCCGTCGAAGAAATCCTTCTCATGGATGGCGCTCAGGGAAACATTCGGCAAGGCGGAATCGATGAGCTTGTAGTAGCTGGTGCGCCGGCCTTCCGAAAGGGTCCAGCCGCCAGCACCTTGGGAAAGCTGGTGCTGCAATCCCGCGAAGGCAAACTTTACGTACGACTCGCCGAGAAGAGGATCTTCTTTCGAGGTTTCCAACTCGACGTTCCAATCCTCGTTGGCGCGGACGTTGTCCATGTAAAGTTTTTTGGCCTGCCAGGGTTGCAGGCCTTCGCGAATCTGCTCGGGAAACTTCGTGGGATCGGCGGCGGCGCGGAAGGCTTCGCGAGTCAAGATGCCGGAGGCCTGATGATTGCCATGGCCGTCACGGGCGGCGCCCTGGAACCGCGTGCAAATCACGTCGGGACGAAACGTTCGAATCACGCGCACCATGTCGGCCAGTGCGACATCGTGACCACCCCATTTTTGGAAGGTCTCCTCGGAGGTTTTGGAAAATCCGAAATCTGCAACTCGCGTGAAGCGCTGCTCAACTCCGTAGTAACGATCAGCGGCCAGAAGTTCCAGGGTGCGCAGAATGCCCAGCTCATCCAGCAGATTGCTGCCGACCTTGTTCTGGCCTCCCTCGCCGCGATTGAGGGTCAATTGCAGAATAGAAATGCCGTTGCCGCGCGATTCTAGGGTCAACATGCCGCCGTCTTCGTCATCGGGGTGAGCAACGGTGTGCATGAGACGGCCGGTCGTGTGGAGCTGACGTAAGGTCAGCTTAAGTCCAATAACACCGGTGTCGATGGGAAGGGGTTTAACATCCACCCAAGGTGAGGGCGCCTGGGCGGCTGCACTCACTAAAGCCAGCAGCAGGAATAGAGGGAGACGACGCCAATGGGCGCGGGTATTACGTCCTAGGGACATCAGCTTCAATTAACGGGCAACCTGGAAGAAATTCCACATCCTCATCCAGACTACACAATGCAAGCTAGTTAGGCGAGAAGGCGCTTCAAACTCTAGCTCGGAAATTCCCTCAGCGGCTCGGCCGTTCTTCCGCGTTTGTTCCCGGGGCCTACGCCCTGACCTCCTTGCAAAGCCGCCGCCCCTCCACCCCATGAAGAGCAAGAGCAGCGGTTTGGGACCCCCGGCTTCGATTGCGCCAATAAAGAAGAGCGGCGCGATCAGCCAGGAATTTTGGCCGCTCCTCGCTCTCGCGCCGCCCTTCGCGCTTCGTCTTGCGCTGATTGTGTAGCAACCCAACGCACGCCGTCGTTGCTCTAGCGCAATGTGTGTTTGGGCGCGGAATTACCCAGAACGCCCTCGGTAAAACAGTAGTGCTTGGCCTGTCAGCAACAGGCCTCCCCGCATCCGTGCTGTCGTACTGGAGTTCACTCCGCCAGTGGCGATGCTCAGTGTTCCGCTGGTAGTAATCGGACCGCCGCTCAGCCCAGCTCCGCTCCCACGGTGGTCACCGTGCCCGTGCGGGGGAAACGTCTGCCCAGTGGCGAAGTGGAAGATGCCCTTGCTATTAATCTTCAGTCCGGTTTCGGCAGGATGAAGACGGCAAGTTCCCTTTCAGCGAAGAGGTAGCACGGAGGGTGCAATGACCCGGCGAAATCCAGAAGAGACCACTCCTTAGACTGCGTCCGGATCGAAGTAGAGCGTCACCCCGCTTACGGAGAGATCGGCAAGATGTGGCACATGCACCGGAAAACCGTGGGCCGCATATTCGACCGGCAGCCCGGCGTCGTAGAATGGGGAGATGATGGTCACGTTAGCCGCCGCGTTCCTGAGTCCGTCATGCTGCGGGTTCAGCACGATCTCCGCCGCAAGTCCTGAGCAGTCGAGCTAGAGATTTTGTACGTTTTTGTACGGTCGAATGCTCCAGTAGCACATTAAGCGCAATAATCGCGACGTAGAATCAGTAACTTACAGATTCGATTTGTGGAATTATGA
>DASRAA010000192.1:0-2145 GCA_035638375.1 Binatia bacterium
CACGTGCGAGCCGCCGAACGGATACGGCGTGACGAATTGCAGCAGCTTATCGGGGAATGCACTTGCGGCGCTTGTCAGCGCCAAAGCAGCCGCCGCAGTGGTGGCAAGCGAAGCAATAGATCGGCGGGTTGTCATGATTAGATGGCGGCGCCATTTGACCGCTGCACCGTCTACTTTGGAGCGCCGTTTCATACCCACACCCTAGGCTGCGGACAGACCATTGTAGTGCGCCTAGCCGGCACGCTGGAAGCGGGTCCTGGCATTCCTAGAAGCGAGTATATGCGCAGGCGCCTAATGTCCGAATCGAATCGCGTCGGACCAAACCAAGCAACGGTTTCGTCCGATGTTTGCTTTGCCCCGAAAGCGGACAACCAGGCAGACATCTCTGTTCCTGCTGCTCGCTTCTCACCGTTGGCACACCGAGGCGCTCGGGTCGTCGGCACAGATACGCTCCGTATCTCGGTCGTGCTGCAGGTATCGAGTGATGACCAAGAGTGCGAGCAGGGCAGCGAGGATAATCCAAATGTTAATGCGCATCAGAGCAGCCCGAAGGAGTTGGGCACGTAAGGTCGATTTGCTATTATAAGAGATCAGTTCAGAGCCTTGGCACTGCGCGAGGAGAAATAGCAATGGCCATTAGCTCTCACGACGCCGACAAATTCCGGCTAAAGCACGCAGAGGAACTTCTTGCGTTGTTCGAGGAGGCGCGCGGCCGTCCAGCTCGTACAACTGATGAACTTGCGCGATGGCTAGACTCGGTCGACGACGACCTTGCAGATGACGTTGCGCGTGAAGTTGCGGAGGAAGCGGGGCGGAAGGCCGGGCGGGAAGCCGCAAAGAAAAACGGCCGGGAAGCCTACGAAGAAGCGAGCGATCGGGCTTATGAACGGGCCTACGAACGGGTGCTTGAAAGCCTCAGAAGGGCTCGTCGGCAAGATCATCCCTGACTGAACGCCGCAGTGCATCGGGGCTTAGAGTTTAGGGGATCCAACAGATTTAACCCCAAACAACGGCGGACGCTTCGGCGGCTACGGGTTCTACGTGCTCAAGGGCAAACCAGTGTTAACCTGGAACCTGCTCGACTTAAAGCGTTACGCTGGGAGGCCCCGGAGGTACTTTCGCTTGCAAACATCGGCTCGAGTTTGACTTCAAGTATGACCACGGCAATATCGTGGACACACAGAAAATGGAGCACACAACGCACCGGTCCCGCAGCCGGGTTATCTCGAGCCGCTGCTGGCCGGCGCCACCCTCGCAATCTCGCCGCTCCTGGTGTTGTTTGCCGTATTCTTCTGGAGCTTAATTTGGGGATACCCGGCGCGTTTCATTCGCGTACCGGCCACTATTGCGATGCTAACAATGTGCGCCCAGTACGCCGGCAGTCGCTGGCTCGCGGTGCTACTCTCAGATTCGGCAGGCCGGAAATAGGACCTGTAGCGCCCTTTTACTTCACCATGAGCTGCTCACTCATGACCGACCGGCCGTCCGTTCACGGTGATCCGCTCCGGCGCAAGCATTCTCACGCGCCCGTGCGGGCCGTCCGTAAATGTCTGTATGTAGAAATAGGAGGGAAGGTCGTCGGGCGCGCTCATCACCGGCGATGGGGCTGAGATGATCACCAGCCCCGCGCATTCACCGGTCCAGTCGATGTGCCGATGACCGTGCATGAGAACCAGGCGACCGGCCCAGCGCCGCAGTCGGCGAATAAACCAGCTGCCGTTGATCAAAGCGGTGCCGATGCGCTCAGATAACGCTTTTGCGGGGCGGGGATATTCGATTGGGTGATGGTGGAACGCGATGAGCCAGCGCGCGCGCGGATATTGCGCTGTCACGATCTCGATCCCCCTCACCTGCTCGGCCGAGATCAGGCCCAGCGCATTGGTAAAGGAAAAATGGGTTTCCGAGTTGGAGTTGAGAAGCATGATGCCAAGGCCGTCGTCCTGTTCGGGCGGAACCACCAATGGAAAGATTTTGGCCCATAGATCGGCGAGCCTCATGGAGAGAAACAATCGTCCGGTATCCGCAAATTCGGCGATCTGCGCGCGATAGGGCTTGAGCGTGTCCGAAAGCGTCGCGCCAATGCGGCCTGCGGTGTGATCCACCACTCGAACGCGGCGGCCTTGGATTGCCTCCATCGCTGATAAG
>DASRAA010000193.1:0-34934 GCA_035638375.1 Binatia bacterium
CGCACGAATGTCACTTGAGCGTTCGATCCCTCCACGTCGTATTTCACCACGTATTCACCGGGAGGCAGGTTCGTGCCGTTCACAGTCGCTCCCGCATGGAGCGTGATGTTCTCGGATTTGGGCTTGGCAAATGCGCTGAGCGAAAGGGTCAGAGCAAGCGCCAGTAGGGCAAAACGGACAGTAATTCTGGTCATGAATAATCTCTCCCATCGAAGTCGGTTCCGGCAGGCTGCGTCGCGCAAAATGCTGTCGCTGCTAGCCTGCTGTCCTTGCATACGGATATTGACGTAGTGAGTTCGCTGGCGGAAGCATTGAGCAATTGCGGCAACGAAGTGCGACTTAACTGCTCAGGCGGGCTACTGGGACCGGAGAATCATGCGCTCGTCACCGCCAACTAGGATAGTTCCAAAACTCCTATGGGACGAGCGCACGGGAATCGGAGACGAACTGCGGCGGCGCGTGGTTAGTCCCGCAGTGGCATCTTCGTGAAAGGCCGTTCGAGCCGAAGTACTACCCTTAGGACCAGCCCATTCGCTTGCGCAGACCAGTGATATGCGCAGTGTGGTGCGCCGAGTGCCAGGCATACAGCGCCAACATGCGATTCAGGTCGAGCACGCCGATTTCCGGATGACGCAGCGTACGTGCGAAGTCGGAGGAATCCATAGCGCGCAGAAGTGTGACCCAGCGCGTGTGGATCGCCCCTAGCATCTGCAGGGATACTTCGACCGGGGTCTGTGCCGTATCTGCCAGCTTGGCCCACATGTCTTCCTTGTAGGGCTTGATTGCGGGTTCGTACTCTGTCAGCGCCAGCTTAAATCGCACGTAGGCATTGGCATGGCTGTCGGGTACATGGTGCGCGAGCTGGCGAACGGTCCATCCACCGGGACGATACGGTGTGTCCAGCTGGGCGGGCGAAAGCCCCTTCAACGCAGTCGCAAAATTGTCTGGCAGTTCTGAGAGAACGTTGATGTAGTGGGTGCGACGCTTGGCCATCTGCTCTTGGTTCACAGGTGGAACCCACTCGAATTTGCCCAGCGGATAGCGAAGATCTTCGGTCATAGGGCGTCTCTCCAATTGCCACAGAATTGCAGAACAGTTTAAAGCAACTTAGCGGGACCAGTTGTCACGCACGCAGAGTCTGCTGCGTTGCCATGTCCGGCTAATCGACCGAGCGCACTTCGTCCGACGGCAGCAGCTCAATGGTGCAGGGTCCGGGCATAAGCTGCGGGGCCGCGACTGCTGCCGGCTGCTTATCTGACTTTTTGCCCGACGACTTGCTCTTCGCCGTGGGCGGCGGCAGGTTCCCGCAGTTCACAGTTCCCCGACGCAGAGCACGAACCGACGACGGATCGGGAAACACGATACCAAGATTGTCACCTTTGACCTGATTGGCGAGCGACTTGATGTCTGCCGTGCCGCTCACGAACTTCACCTGCTCGTTCTTCGCAGGAGATACCAGTACGAAGAAGTCGCCGCTTCCCTTGCCGATTGCGCTAAGCTTGTGGGTGCGCTGCGCTTTGAGCTCGGAGCGCGCGCCTTCGATACGCGCGTCGAGATCGCCCGTAACTCCAAGGGCAGCCAGGCGCGAGCGCGCTTCTACGCTGGGCGACTCCGCAGCCAGCGCGAAGATGTAGTAGCGAATAGCCTCGTCCTTATTACCGCGCTTTTCCGCAATCTCGCCGAGATGCAGAGCGACCTCGCCAGACGGACGGGAATTCCATGCAGCGCGGATGTAGCGCTCAGCGACGTCGAGGTTGCCCCGCTTGTACTCCACCCAGCCTTTGGTGTCCCAAACGGCATACAGCAGATTGGCGATAAATAGGTCTTGTAGGCGCAGGTTATCCAGGTTCACGTCGCTAAGTTGCGTTTCCAGCGAGTTGATGGCCGCGTCGGAGTACTGGCTGGCGCGCTCGAGTTGTACATCCTGCTCGGAGAGGGCGTAGGCGATGTTGTTCCACACCACCGCCGTGGGCGATTGAGCAATGGCGCGATCGAAAGCAGTCATGCCTTTGTCGGTTTGGCCGGTAGCGAGGTAAGCCTGGCCGAGCGAGATCTGGATGAGCGCATTCTTCTCCTGCAAGGAGGCGGCTTTCTCCAGCTCGGGAACGGCATCGTTCCAGCGCTTCAGCTTGCCGTAGAGCGCGCCGAGGCTGGAGTGGGCATATGCATCGAGCGGGCTGATTTCAATGGCTTTCTGATAGTGCGCAATGGCGTCATCGTAACGCTGCATGCCTTCGTAGGCCTGCCCTAGGCTGACGTAGGCATACTCGTCGTAGGAGTTGACCTCGATTTGTTTCTTGAATGCATCGGCGGCTTTTTGATACTGGTTCTCTGCCAGATAGGCGCGGCCAAGGTTACTCCACAATCCTTTATGTTTCGGATCGGCCTGCGCCACACGCTCGAACAACTCAATGGCGAGCGTGAAGTTGCTGTTCTTCGCTGCCTGCACCGCGGAGTCGTACAGATCGTCCGGCGACTGGTCGGTTCCGAGAGCAACAGTGCCCGGCGATTTGTTATCAAGGACGATGGTTTGCGCCTGATCCGCCTCGACCGTGCGGCGGAAGGAAGCATAGTCGTCGCGCCGTTCATAAGGGATTTCTAGAAGGGCAATCTGCATCTTGCGGATTGCGATTAGCTGGCCGGCCTCGAACTTGTAGCTGGAGTGGTACTCGGCGTAATCGCGCTTGACGTCCACGCCAAGCGGAAGTCGCACGCCGTACGTGGCGGGAAGAGTGAGGCGAACGTCGAAGGTGCCTTCCATCGGCCCGCCGAGCTTAATCGGTTTCGCCTTCTCGCTCTCGTCGTCAGGCGCAGGTGGAAGCTGGAATCCAAGAATCGGAAGCGGCAGCTTGGGCTCGGGAGCGGACCAGTCAAAGTAATTGCTGACAGTAACGTCGAAGTCGATTTCGAAAGGATTGTCGGTGTTGGCCGGATCGCCAATCTTCAAGTTGCTGATCTCGCCGCCCTTCATGCTAGTGTTGCCCAGCATTATTTCGAACATGTTCTTCCATTTGCTGTTGGACACCTGCCGTAGCGTGAAACGAAGACCAAGCTCGGCATCGCCTCGAGCGATATCGTGGAAGTGCGCGGTGAGCTTGCCCGTTTCGTTGATGCTACCCACGATCTGGTTGCGATCGTAGTTTTCGAACGGCAGATTCGCGGGGGTACGGACGAGAGCGGAAACGCCGTCCGGTGCAACCGCAAGCGCCTGTTTACCGCGCAAAGGAAACGCTAGCATGCGGAAGGGCGCGACGCCGTTGGTGCTGTCCAGCCAAATCTCCTGGCCGTCGACGTTGACTCGGGTAATGACATGATCGAACTGTGACGGCGAAGGGATATCGGGATCCAGTTTGTGCTGCGAGCCGATTAAGACAGAGGTCGAGTCGAAGCCTAGTGCTGCCAGTAAGGCCGCGAGTAGCGTGTTTTTGTCCTTGCAGTCGCCGTAACCGTTGGCGAGAACTTCGGAGGCAGCGTGCGGCTGGTAACGGCCTAGCCCGAACGATAGACTCACGTAGCGATAGTCGCGCGAAACGTAATCATACAGTGCCTTCACCTTGTCCATGTTGCTGGTCTTGCCCTGCACGAGTTGGGCAGCTTTTGCCTTGATCGCGTCGGTCGGTTCGCGTCGGTCTTTCTCGAGATTGGCGTACCAGTCGCCGAGCTGCTGCCAACTCTCGAATGTTGTAAGCTCCACCGAGGGCGGTCCGTCTTCGTCGCGCTGGCGTCCCGCGCCCCGCTTCTTTCGCTCGACTTCCTCTTCGTCCTCGAGATGCGAGTGCGTCCAGCGGTAAATGCGGCGCTCGCCTTCGTCTGTGATCTTGGGGTCGGCACCGGGCTCGTTCTTGAGCTTGATTTGGCGTGACTTTGGAATGTCGATTTCCAGTTGCTCGTCGAGCACGATGCCGCGGTCGCGAAAGTCGTAGCTCGTCCAGAACTGGCCAGGCGTGAGCGGGTTGACGATGTTGCGAATGTAGCGGTACTCGAGCACATCGCCGGGTCGCAGCGCCGGAACGCTAATGTGCTTCTCGTGGTAATCCGTGTACATCAGTGCGTTGGGATAGGTGATGTCCTGAATGCCGGATTCCTGCGCGGTCACTACCGTGCCGTCCGGCTTGATGACGCGCACGTAAGCAATCTCCAGCTTGTCGCTGAGAGCACTGTAGCCGACCTTGAGCTGGCCGAGCGCCTGCACCCCGGCGTCGCTGTTGACCTTGATGCGCGCGTCTAACTGTTCGCGCCCGGTGCCGTCGTTCTCAAAGCGGAACGACTCGTAGTAGTGCTGGGTGACGAAGGCCTGATCGGAATAATCAACCGGAGACTTCTTGGTTTGGGCAACCGAACCAGTCAGAAGGCAGAACAAGATAAGACAAGCAAGCAGTAAGGGCCGGAGTCTGTGCATAGCGGGTAAAGACTTATGGTACGCGGGAGTTCACCTCTGGGAAAGCACGGAACAAACAAGCGCTCTTTGACAGCGGGCGGCGCCATTGCGGTGCGCATCATCGCTTAGGATGACGAGCTTAGCGCGGCGAATTCATCCGGAGGCCAAGGGCCGCTCAGACGCAGCCGCACACCTTCCGATGGCCCTGCACTTCTCAGCGCAGCAATGAACTGGGCGCGCGCGTCGCGTCGCAGTAGGGCGTACCAGATGTAATTGCGGCGCTCGCGCCGCCTGCGCCAGTCGAGCACGATACCAGACGTGACCGACCTGAGCTTCGAGTTTATGGCCTCGACGCGCGCCTCGCTTTCCTCACGCCGCTTGAGATACTCCTTGCCGCTAATCGGAGTGGCGAGGTCTCTGCTCTCGTTGTCAGACCAAGGGGCCGTAATTTCGTACTGCACGTTTCCAGCGAGGCGGGTGAGAGCTTCTTGCCAATGGCTGAGCTCTTCTGCAAGCAATTTCTCCAGCGCTTCAAGATTCACCACGACTGCCGGATAAGGAAAGGACAACGCAGTTGCATTGGTGATGATTTCGCGTAGCACCTGTCGATACTTTTGCTCTGCTGCTCGACGGCTATGCCCTTCGAGGAGAGCCTCCGGCGTGGCAACCTCGCTCCAATAGACGCGAAACTCCTGAAATTCATGGGAAACAACCGGCTGGTCGGCAACGCCGAGGAGATTGAAGACCGTTTCTGCCGACCCGAGAGTTAGGCAATAGAGGAGGCTGGCCAAAGGTCAGCCTAACACGCCCGCCATACGCTTTTCGCGCTTCGCCTTTCGCCTTCCGCGCTTTGCTAAAAACCCGCTCAAGTCTCACTTGAACGGGGTTTTTAAAAGGCTGATAGCTGACAGCGGACAGCTGTTCACTGACTACTGAGAACTGTCTTTACCGCCTGGGCCCTCTGCGATCGCCGCGCCCGCCGTGGCCATGTCGACGACCGCGATCACGGTCGCCTTCGCGCCGTGGACGATTGTCGGCCCGGTTGTAATTCGGCTCGTCGGCGGCTTCGTGTCCGCCTTCGAAGGTAACGCCCGCCTCGACCGGTTCCAGCTGAGCATCGCCGCCCATTTTGGCGCGCTGCTCTTTGAGAATCGCCTTGCGCGACAGTTTGATGCGATTGCCTTCAACGGCCAGCACCTTCACCAGGATCTGGTCGCCTTCCTTCAGCTCGTCGCGTACATCGTTGACGCGATGCTCCGCGATTTCGCTGATGTGCAACAGGCCATCGGTGCCTGGCAGAATCTCGACGAACGCTCCGAAATCCGCCAGGCGCGTTACCTTGCCGAGGTAGGTCTTCCCTACTTCGGCGGTGGCGGTGATGTCGTTGATCATCTTCAGAGCCTTACCTGCCGCTTCCTGATCGCTCGAAGACACATTCACGCGGCCACTGTCGTCCACATCGATTTTGACGCCGGTGGCCTCGATGATGCCGCGAATGACCTTGCCGCCCGGTCCGATGAGGTCGCGAATCTTGTCCACCGGAATCTGCACGGTATAGAAGCGCGGGGCGAATTCGCTGATGGTCGTGCGCGGCTCCGGCATCATCTCATTCATCTTGTCGAGGATAAACAGCCGCCCGCGGCGTGCCTGCTCCAGCGCTTCACGCATGATCTGCGGCGTGATGCCCATGACCTTGATGTCCATCTGCAGAGCAGTAATGCCATCGCGCGTGCCGGCAACCTTGAAGTCCATGTCGCCGTAATGGTCTTCGGCCCCGGCGATGTCGGTCAGAATGGCGTACTGCTCGCCTTCCTTCACCAGACCCATCGCCACTCCGGCCACCGAGGCCTTCAAGGGAACGCCCGCATCCATCATGCTTAGCGAGCCGCCGCAGACCGTCGCCATCGAAGATGAGCCGTTTGATTCCAGAATGTCGGAGACCACACGCATCGCGTACGGCCAGTCGGCCTCGCTCGGAAGAACTGC
Organism: Binatia bacterium; assembly: GCA_035638375.1. Taxonomy (GTDB): domain Bacteria; phylum Acidobacteriota; class Terriglobia; order Terriglobales; family Acidobacteriaceae; genus DASRAA01. The sequence continues at coordinate 6,365 of DASRAA010000193.1, forward strand.
CGACAGCGCACGCTCGGCAAGCGCGCCGTGGCCGATCTCGCGCCGCCCGGCTCCGCGCAGAAATGCCACTTCTCCAACGGAAAACGGCGGAAAGTTATAGTGAAGCATGAAGCGCTTCTTGGCTTCGCCTTCGAACGCTTCCAGCCGCTGCATGTCATCGGCAGTGCCGAGTGTGGTAGTAACCAATGCTTGAGTTTCGCCGCGGGTGAAGATCGAAGACCCGTGCGTCCGAGGCAGCACGCTGACTTCAATCCAGATATCGCGAATCTGATCGAAAGCACGTCCGTCGGGACGGCGCCGATCGTTGATCACCTGCTCGCGGAAGAGGCGCTCGCGCAGGATGTCGAAGTAGTGACCGGCCTTCTTGCGGCCCTCCTCGTCTTCTTCCGGGATCGCGCTCTTCACTTCATCCTTGAGCGTCTTGATCCTGGCGTAGCTTTCGGCCTTCGGATACTTCTGGGTGTCGACCGCGTCAGCCAACTGCGCGCCAATCTTCTTGCGCAACTGGGCGATGTAAGCCTCGTCAATCACCACCGGCTCTACCGTGCGCTTCGGCTTGCCTGCCTTCTGCGCCAGCTCGTTAATTGCAGCGCAGATCTTCTTAATCTCTTCGTGGCCAAATTCAATGGCTCGCACAACCGCGTCTTCCGACACTTCTTTCGAGCCTGACTCGATCATCACGATGCCGTCCAATGTGCCCACGACCATCAGGTTCAGCGTGCCTTCCCGCTGCTCTTCGTAGGTCGGGTTAATGACAAACTCGCCGTTCACCTGGCCGACGCGCACCGCGCCAACCGGTCCGTGGAACGGAATATCGGAGACGCTCAAGGCGACCGAGGCGCCGTTGATGCCGGCAACATCAGGATCATTGGTCGTGTCGGCCGACAACACCATGGCGATGACCTGAGTCTCGCAGCGGAAGCCCTCGGGAAACAGCGGGCGAATCGGACGATCAATCTGCCGGCTGGTGAGAATCTCGCGCTCGCTGGGACGCCCTTCGCGCTTAATGAATCCCCCGGGAATCCTGCCGGCGGCATAGGTGTACTCGCGGTAATCGACCGTGAGCGGGAAAAAATCGACACCCTCTCGGGGCTCCGCGTTGGCGCAGGCGGTGGCCAAAACGACGTTGTCTCCAATTCGGACTATGCTGGAACCGTGGGCCTGTTTAGCCAACTTGCCGGTCTCAAAGTGAATCGATTTTCCGCCGTGGAGTTGAACGGTAACTTCGTGTTTCATCTATCTTCCTTCCGTGGAGAACGCAACCGATGGGATCCGGTCGGGCCGCGATGCTTCGGGTTCTTAGGCATGCGACAATCCGATGTTCCTGAAAGCCGGGGCCGCAGCGGGATCGGAGAAATGGAATTCATGTCAGCCGTCAAAGGCTAATACCGAGAGGATGCTCGCGAGTCGAACTGAAAAACCGTCGTCCCCTGCCAGCGCACCAGGACGCGGGCAGCGTAACCGTGACGCATAAAACGCTGGCAGAGCTGTGTTTCAGGGCAGCAACCGCCTACTTGCGGATGCCGAGTTTCTGAATGACCTCTTTGTAGCGCTCGGTATCGTGCTTTCTGAGGTAGTCAAGCAAGCCGCGACGCTTGCTGACCATCATGAGAAGGCCGCGCCGGGAGGCATGGTCCTTCTTATGCGTCTTGAAATGCTCCGTCAGCTCACCAATACGCTCACTCAGGATGGCGATCTGGACCTCGGGGGAACCGGTGTCGGTGTCATGAGTGCGGTACTGGTTGATCAGGGCGGTTTTTTTCTCTCGTGCTAACACTGCTTCGGGTGCGCTCCTACTCTGTTTAGTCGTATGTTGATACATCTTCGAGAATAACATGCATTTGCCTGGATCAGCAAAAGCGGAATCCGGTGCCAGAGCTTCTAGGCGCTTGGATTTGTCGTGTCATTCAGCTTTTGCAATTGCGAAGGGCGAGCCGCGCAGCCTCGGGGGCGTAGTTAGCCCCGGACGTAAAAGCCCGGGGGTAAACTGGAGAGCCCAGACCGGAGCCCCGTGGCGGCAGCTTTTGATAAAGAACCGATACGGCGGACTACGATTTAGCTGGTCGCTTTTCTATCCGTTCCTCAAGATCGCTGCTTCGTTTCAAGTCAACCCCGGCTATCGTGCCGTCTGACGCTTTGCAGATTGGCAGCAGAACACTTCTTGGCCGCGCACGCCGGGAGGGAGAGTTTTCCGTTTTCAGCGGCCTCCTTAGAACCCTGATGCTTGCGCGCCCGTTCCATCTCTTTTGCCATTTATCTCACTGAAACGCCAGTTACACTAAAGGCCAGTCGTTTCGTCACATTCGCTGACACTCGCCGAGCCGCCCAATCACCTGCCATACGCGTTTGCAGCTGCTCAATTATTGCTTGGGCGTACGCGTCGCCTTTGCCATACGGACCTTTAGGTTCCGCTGCTCAGCGTTGATCTTTGTTACAGGTTGTGACAAGTTGTGAAAACTCCTGTGCAAAGGCTTCCACAATCCCCACTCGTCCGTCCATTCTGATACTGTACGGGAGGTGCTTTCGGGTGGCGACCGCGGTGGTGGAAACGACAGTCCGCAGGACCTTCAAGGCGTTTGAATACCGCGATTTCCGCCTCATGTGGGTGGGCGCCTGTACTTCCAGCATCGGCACCTGGATGCAAATCGTTGCCCAGGGTTGGCTCATTTACAGGCTCAGCCATTCGGCGTTCCTCCTAGCCCTCGACCAGTTTCTCGGCGGCATTCCTATTTTTCTCCTTTCCCTGCTGGGCGGCGTCGTCGCCGACCGCGTTGAGCGCCGGCGCATACTTCTCGCATCGCAGTACATACAGTTGGCCAGCGCGGGTACGCTCACCTTGCTTGTCGTCGGCGGGTTGAACCATGTCTGGCCGATTCTTTGCCTCTCGCTCTTATCGGGATTCGCCCAGGCATTCGGAGGCCCCGCCTACTCGGCGCTAATCCCGACCCTCGTCGACCGCGAGGACATGCCGAATGCGATCGCGTTGAACTCCATTCAGTTCAATCTCGCCGTGGCGGTTGGTCCGGCGCTAGGCGGCATAACGCTAGCACGCCTGGGCGAAGCCTGGTGCTTCGGGCTCAACACCATTTCCTTTCTCGCGCCGATCGCGGCGCTAACCGCGATTACCTCGCGTTTCCTGCCGCCAAAAACCAACGACTCGATGCTCAGCAGTTTCAAGCAGGGCATTCAGTTCGTGAGGCGGCAGGGCTCGATGGAAGCGCTCATCGTGCTGGCATTTTGCATGACGGCGCTGAGCATGCCCTTGCGCACCTTCTTCCCTGTGTTTGTGAAGGACATCTTTCGCCGCGGCCCGGAAATCTTCGGATGGCTTTCCAGCTTCATGGGCATCGGCTCGATTTGCGGCTCTCTGGTCGTCGCCAGCCTGGGCAACTTCCGCCACAAAGGACGCATAGCGGTCCTCATGATGATCTGCCTGGGCGGAGCCATTACCGCCTTCGCCGTCTCACGCTCGCTCTTGCTCAGTTACGCCGTGGTGCTGCTGGTCGGCTTCGCCATGATGACCGTGTTCGCGACCGTGACCTCGCTGGTACAACTCATCACCACCGACGACATGCGTGGACGCGTGATGAGTGTCTATAACGCAGCCTTCCGAGGCGGCATGCCCCTAGGCAATCTGGCCTCAGGCTGGCTAGTACCGCCTTTTACCGCTTCGCAAGTGGTGGCTGTTAACGGACTGTTGTTGGTCTTACTTGCTTCTTCTTTCTTTGTCACCCGATCGCGAGTGACCGCGCTATAGAAACCCCAATTCGCTCCTCGCCGGGTGCCGGGTGCCCCGTTCAGGCGAGGCTTGAGCGGGTCTTTTCTCTGTATCTAATGAGATGTTCTGGCTTTCTTGTCGAGTTTCTTCGCGATGATCTCCGACAGAATTGATTTCGCCCTCTCCAATTCCTTCTTGCGCGAAGCCGGCAGATTGCGCCCCGCGCGGTTGATGTAGAAGTTCAACATCCTCATGCCTGATGCGGGTCCCTTCGGCGACGTCTTCTTCGAGGCTAGGTTCTTCGCAATCGTCGCCGCGTCTTTGGTGAACAATCCCTCGGGGGGAAACGTCGCTTCCGTGTGCACACTGGCGGACCAGCGGCGGACAGGCTTGCCTCTCAAAGAGGCGGTTGTACGGGTCTTTCGTGAACTCTGCTTCTTCCGCCTTAAGCTGGTTTTCGTGTTTCTCGTCTTGGTCGGCATCGGTCCTTTTCACTATGATGCGCCTTGACCTCAGCGGGTACCGGTCCTTTGCGCTTTTGTGGCAAGGGTGGGATAAAACGTGTGAGCAAACCTCCAATCGAGCTTTTCGAAAAATAGGGAAAACTCTGGTTACTTTCCTAAGGAAAGCTTTTACTCTTTCCTGCCTTCCGCGCCGCAACTTCTGCCTTTTCTGGATTCACGACCTTGCGTAGGTCGGTAAAGGAGCCTAGCGTGTGCCTCGTTCCAATATACGAACGATAGATCTGGCCCCTGGCGCGGGTCATGCCGATCTCGCAGGTGCGGCTGCTGGGGTAGCTGCCCTCAGGGTGTCTGGTTTTAACCTGCTGCGCACACGCTCGCGCAAAGCCGTATCGGCTTCAAGCTTTACTTTAAGGTTGAGGATGCCCCGCGCCAGTTCCGCCTCCAACCCATGCAATCGCTCGTCGGCATAGGGTTGCGCGGTGTCGATCACAGTGCCTGTATCCTCCGTGTTCTCTGTGGTGAACAAAATTCATCACGCTATTGCACCACCAAATGCGTGAACGGCGGCACGTAGGCCATCAGGAAGACCAGTACGCCGACCAGACACGCCAGCGCAATGCTGTGAAAGAAGACATAGCGCAGTATGTCTCCTTCGTGGCCATACCACTCTGTGGCAGTAGAAGCCACCACGATGCTCTGCGCGTCGATCATCTTGCCCATCACTCCTCCGGTGCTGTTGGCGGCGGCCATTAGCACAGGAGACACACCGACCTGCTGCGCCGAGATCTTTTGCAGGCTGCCGAAGAGCACGTTCGACGCGGTGTCAGAGCCGGTCAACGCCACCCCCAGCCAGCCCAGCAGTGTTCCGAAGAAGGGGTAGAAATGTCCGGTGCGCGCGAAGGCCAAGCCCATGGTTGCATCCAGGCCTCCGTAACGAGTGAGGAAGCCGATGGCCATCATAGCGGAGATGGTGAGCAGCGAAAAGCGCACGCGGGCAATGGTCTTCAAGTAAATCTTGAAGATCTGAACGATATTTAAGCCCATGATGAAGCCGGCAATGATTCCAGCGATGCAGATGCCGGTGCCTGTTGCACTGAGCCAGTTGAAGGTGAATACCGCTGGTTCCTTAGCGTTCTTGGCAACCACTGGAGGCACCCGCTCCACCAGCCTGTGCAGACCATGCACGGGGAATGCAGGAGCAGTGATCTTGCTGGGCGGAGTGCTCCATGTGGCCATCGAGGTAAAGACCTTCTCCGGTGTGTTCATGATCTTCTTGCCAGTCACGGTTCCCCAGCAGAAAACGATGACGCTCAGGATCAACCAAGGCAACCAGGCGCGCGCGACTTCGCCGCGGCTGTATCCATGTGCTGCGCGCCGCTCGGTCTTAGCTTCTTCACCTTCAAAAGTCCAGATGCGCTTCGGATGCCAGACCATTAGGAAGGCGATGAGGCAAATCATTGAGATGATGGCCGAGATTACATCCACCAGCCACGGGCCGTGGTGGTTGGAAACGAAATATTGCGAGGTAGCAAATGTCGCTCCAGCGACGAGAATTGCCGGCCAGATCTCGATCATCTCGGAAAAGCCGACAAAGGCCCAGATCAGCCAGAAGGGCACGATTACTGAGAACCAAGGAAGAATTCGTCCAGCCATAGCGCCGAGGGTGAATTCGCTGAATCCCGTGACTCCGGCCAGCGCGATGATCGGCGTCCCCAAAGCGCCGTAGGCGACCGGCGCGGTGTTGGCGATCAGCGACAAACCGGAAGCTTGTAGTGGACCGAAGCCCAGGCCGATGAGCAACGCGGCAGTGACGGCGACGGGCGTTCCAAATCCTGATGCACCTTCGAAGAACGCTCCGAAGCTGAAGGCGATCAGCAATAATTGCAACCGGCGGTCCTGTGTGATGCCAGTCATGCTGTGCTTCAGCACTTCGAAGCGACCGGCTTCGACGGTGAGCTGATAGAGAAAGATGACATTCAGCACGATCCAACCGATAGGAAACAAGCCGTAGGCAAGGCCGTAAACGGCCGTCGAGGCGGCCATTCGTGCCGGCATGCCAAATCCTAGTACCGCAACCAGCAAAGCGGTGATCAGTCCGGCGAGCGCGGCATAGTGGGCCTTGACGTGTCCGAAGGCGAGCGCGCCGAGAAGCACAATCACCGGCAACGAAGCGATCAATGTGGAAAGCCACCAATGCCCGGTCGGGTCGTATTGCTGCTGCCAGGAGGAGGGGACTTCGGCCAAATGCAGGATGACAATTGCAACCATGACGCCGACAACTGTCAAGATGAGGCTGATCCATGCGAACGAAGTGGAAGTCGACGGCTTTGTGGCTTGAGCGGAAACTGCCATGCGTGTGCCTCCTGACAAACTTCAAAACCACATCGATTTGCGCGGCCAGAATTACGGCGAGAATGATACGCGTGAAACTCTACGTTAGCCACAGTTTTGTGGGATAGATGTGGCTCACACAGATTGGTGGCGCATTACCCGATCGGCGGTCAGATTCGGCGAACGAAGATCAAGAACCGGCTGCGTTGCCAGCCCAGGAATCCGGGGGTATTACCAGCAACAACCATCCGCTGCCCCCGAGGATGCGAAAGGCTCTGGGTGCAGTCAACTCAATGACGCCTACCGGCGGCGTGGTTCCGTGATGAGTGATAGCGAGGTCCTCGAAACCGTAGGTGCCGCAGGCCCAGGGTGAGAAAACCCAAAGCGACTGTTCGTCGGTGCTCTCACCGAGCTTGGCGACGCATCCTCGCTTGGGAGCGGCGATGAGCTTCGCGCGAGTAATCCCATACCCGGGTGCCTGACCTATAACGTTCATGCCATCCCGCACAGTGGCGTCGCCCAGATAAACGGCTGCGCCTCCGACCTGCACGGTTGTCCAGTCGCTGATGGAGGTGCCGAACTCATCGAAGCTGCCGGTTGGGAGTTGGGCATTGAAGACGTCCTGCATCGAAGCCAGAGACCGAAGACTCGTAGTGATGGAGTACTGTTTGCCGCCGGTAATCAGGTGATCGAAGCGAACCAAGAGGCGGACCTGTCCGGTAGAACTGTTGGGCGAGGATTCCACTACCTGGCCCGCAAGCTTGGCGCCAGCGCGAATGCGTTCGCCGGAAGCAAGCACGACATCCTGCATCAACCTACCAGTGATTGGTTCTCCGGGCTTGGCTTTGAGGGAATCGAGTGACTTGCCTGCCATTACTGGAAGGACAGTGCCTGGTGGAAGCTGTTGCTGCGCGAGGCCGCTGAAGAACAAGAAGACCAGGAATGCGGTCAGCACAAACCCGGAACGCCAGATCATCGGCGCCTCCCAGAACTGTAGATGCGCGACTGCTTTCCAGAGTCAAATTTTCTGTAGCCGGGAGCGACGTTTACAGTCCTGCACACGAAAAATGAGGTGGCGAGTTCGCACTCACCACCGCGGTGCGTCGATAGACCGCTCGCCGGTCTACGGCAGGTAATATCGGAACGAGGTAAACCACATATTCTCGATGGCTTCCGGCTGCAATGTGGTCTTTGCGGGAATGACCGCCGGAGGCTTCGGGAAGATACCGCCATAGCCGATCCAGGCTTCGCGGGTCAAATAGGAATATTGCACCCCGATTTGGACGCGCCCCTTCGGTCCGTTGTATGGCTTGTACCAGAAACCTGTGGTCCCTTCGATCACCGTCCGGGTTTGACCCACGCAACTGCCCAATGCGCCGGGACCATAACCGGTTGTGCTGGTTGGCAGGGTTTCCGTGCCACAGCCGTTGTTGTTGAAGAGAGGCGAGCCGTAGCCGACCGGACCGAAGCCTCCCGGCTTGGTTCCGTACCAAGTCTTTCCGACATACTCGCCACCGCCGTAGCCGTAAACATCCCAGTGCGGCGAGTGCCATTCCAGCGTGGCCAAAACCTGATAGGCAGGCACAGCTTTCTCCTGGCCCGCAGGATTGACGGTAACGTCGGGCAAGCTGGAATCGCCATAGCGGCCTATACCCTTCCCACCCAAGCCGTGCAACCCCACTTCGATGTGCTTCTGGTAGAACAGCCAGCGCGGCATTGGCACCCCAACCACCGCCCCAGATGGTCTGGTTGTAGGCTCCCTTAGCTGATGGATCAGGCAATTCCGTAACTGGGTTCAGCGCAGACAAGTTGGGATAGATTCGGTTGCGAAATGCACTGGCCACGCCGAACACCTCGTAGTGACCAAAGCCAGGCTCGAACGCCACCTTCGCAACGAAATCGGGCGAAACGTTGGAAGAGTAGTTCGCCTGGTTGTTGTACAAGCCTCCCAGAGTGCCGGGACCGCCGATGAGAAATCCGTTGAAAGCCGTGCAGGTTGCAGCGAATCCGGTTGGGCTCTTGCTGTCTGATACCAAGGTCGAACCGTTGGGACAGGGGGAGGGTGCGAACGTCGGTGCGCCAGATACTGTGAGTAGGGTCTGTGCATTTTCCACCGCTGCACCCAGCCACACCTTGTTGTTGAAATTCTTGGCCGCACGGAAGGCATATTGTCGAGCCCAACTGAAGCCCGCAGTGTACTGTGCGTCAATCTGCATCGGCAAAGCTTCGCTGCGGTTATCAAGACCTTTGCGAGTCTCCGTCACCAAGCTCCACATCTGCCCCCCGCTGAAGGTCCAGCCATTCTGCAACGCGGCCGACGCCCAAAGTTGACGTTGCCGCAACACGTAGCTGTTGCTCTGGTTGTTGGAGGTGACGCCGGCACCAAGGAAGTCGGTCTCGATGTAGCCGGTCAGGTTCGTAGTGCCCCACTTGCCCTGGGCCAACAGCGTTAGTCTTGTCTGGCGACCCGATCCATAGAATTCGGAGAAACGAGCCTGCGCGGCTCCTGAGAACGGAATCAAGTTGAGCGGCGTGTTGATGTCGGAGAACGTGGCGTGTGGGCGCCACACGGTTTCAGCCGCCAGGAACCCACCCGGAGTAATGGTGACGCCCTTGTAGTGAATGGCTAGAGGACTCTCCAGGTCGCTCACCCGCTTTTGCGTGGCTTGCACGCCCTCAGCCGTGCTAGTTGAGACAGCTTTGAGATCGGTGACTTCATGCTGCAACTTGCCGTACTCCTCAGCGGTAAGCTGAGTTTCCTTCTGTTCACCGCTCACCGCGGATTGAGCGGTGGCTTGCGCCTGGCTTGCCGCCGCTTGTGCCTGCCCAACCTGCTGCTGCAGTTGCTGGATGGCCGCATCGCGTGACTGCACCTGCTGTTGTAATTGCTGAATCTGCTGCTGCTGGGCAGCGATCGCATCTTTCAGTTCTTTCAGTTCAGACGAGGTTGATTGGGCGTGCAGCAACCCGTTAGCGAACAGACAAGCTGCCAGTAGAGTTGGCACTCGGAATGACCGGAGAGTCTCTCGCACTTTTGCCTCCATAATGAGCGCAGTTTTGGGCAGATACGAAGGTCCCGAACAGCTAGGCAACCCGCTACTTTCGCTCTGAGTTTTTGAGTCTTAGGACCGAACTGTAGGTGTCGTCCAACCAAAATCGAACGGACATAACTCACTGAGCGATGTGACGTTACGCACAAACCGGATGTGATTGGGGGGGCGGAAACACTGCCTGGGAAACGAACAAAGGAATTTAATCTGTTACAGATACACAAATTCTGGCGCGATTTCGTTGGGCTTCCTACAACTTTAGGCGTAGACAGCAGGTGAGGTGACGCGCCGGTCTGGAATTCTCCACTTACATGCCAGATTGCGGAGTAGCAACCCGCAGAACTCTTTCGGCAACTTTGTTTTGGGAACTTTCATTCCGGCTACGCGGAACTGGATACGAGGACAGAACGCTGCAAGTCGCTCGACATATCCGGTAAGCGCAGTGGCAATCACAATTCTTTACTCTGCGTAACTGGACTTCACGGCGGATTCGTCGCGTTCCGTGTTTGTAGTATCGACAGTAAAAGCTGTCCAGATCAGAAGGAGTTGAAAGCATGAAGAAGTATTTGGCAGTAAGTCTGATGGCATTGCTGCTGTGTGGTGGGGCGCTGGTGGCGAATGCGCAAGGTCCGGAAGGCGGATCGCAAAAAGGTTGGGGTGGCCCGGGGCACGGAATGGGAATGGGTTTGGCTCTGCATGAGCTGAACCTGACGGATGCGCAGAAGCTCCAGGTGAAGGAGATCATGCAGGCGAACCGCGCCAACATGAAGCCGTTGTTTACACAGATGCAGCAGAACCGCGCGGCATTGCTGGCGGCGACGGCCAACGGCCAGTACGAAGAGTCGAAGATCCAAGCGCTGGCTCTGCAGGCAGGACAGTTGCACGCGGCAATGATCGCCAATCATGAGAAGGTGGCGCACCAGATCTACACTCAGGTGCTGACCACAGACCAGCAGGCCCAAGCCGAGCAGTTGCGCACTCAGCAGATTAATCGCATCAACCAGCACATTCAGAAGATTGGGAACGGAACCAATGCGTCGCCATCCCCGGCGCAGTAGTTAAGCTACCTTCCGTTCCAGGGGCAGGAGACACATGTCCTGCCCTTTTTTCTTTGCCTATTTCACGAAAGCTTGGCGCAGGGCACCCGAATGTAATACTTCCGTCATTTCCACCCGGGCTACGCCTATATCACATACCTCACCGCGCGCGATTTCTACCATGAGGTCATGGTTGCCACGGGCTCCGATTGTTTTCCTGTTTATCCCAAGGGTACACGTGCCAGAGTTCTCCTCACCTCTGTATTCGGACCTTACGCACAAAACGACGAGTTCGGCAGCCGCGCCATCAATCCGATGGAGCTGTATCACAATCAAGTCACCCGAGAGCAAGGCAGCTTCTCGCTGCGCATGTTCCATCGCTCGTGGGGACTGATGATGATTCAGCAGAACATCTCTGCGCCCAGTACACTGCTTGACTTCCCTACCCTCGCGAGATTCGAGCAAGAGCTGACTTCGCATCGTTACGACATCGTGGGAATTTCAGGAATCATTCCGAACTTCGGCAAAGTGCAGGAGATGTGCCGGCGAGTGCGTATGCTGTCGCCGCCTTCGACGATTGTGGTGGGCGGGCATGTGGCGGGAACTCCCGGCATCGAATACCTGATCGACGCTGACCACGTTGTACGAGGCGAAGGTATCGCCTGGATGCGGCGCTTTCTTGGCGAAGATCCTGCCACTCCCATTGTGCACCCAGAGATTCTTTCGGGCTTCGGCTTCCGAGTCCTCGGTCTCGGCGTGCCCGACAGAACACGCGATACCGCAGCGACTATCATTCCGTCGGTCGGTTGCCCCATGGGTTGCAATTTCTGCACAACGTCGGCTTTTTTCGGGGGAAAAGGCAAGACCTATCACTTTTACCACTCCGGCGCCGAGTTGTTCGAGGTGATGCAGCACATGGAACGCAGCATGGGAGTGCGGTCATTCTTCGTAATGGACGAGAACTTTCTGCTCAACCGGCCACGTGCTCTGCAATTGCTACGGCTTATGGAGGAGCACGGCAAGAGCTGGGCGCTTTACGTGTTCTCGTCGATCAACGCGATTCGCAACTACACTATGGACGAACTCGTCCGGCTCGGCATCTCATGGATTTGGGTGGGACTGGAGTCGCCGCGTTCTTCGTACGCAAAGCTCAGGGGTGCCGACACCCGCGCTATCGTGGATGAGTTGCGCCGCCATGGCATCAAGCTTCTGGGCTCGACGATTGTCGGGTTGGAGCACCACACACCAGAGAACATTCACGAGGACCTCGACCACGCGATATCGCACAATACCGACTTCCATCAGTTCATGCTTTACACGCCAGTGCCCGGGACTCCTCTTTATCACCAGATGAATACGCAAGGTCGGATGTTAGAAGAGGTGTCGCTAGCGGACATTCACGGGCAATACAAGTTCAACTTTCGGCATGCTGCAATATCGCGTGACCAGTCGAAGGAGTTGCTGGATGGGGCGTTTCGCCAGGATTTCCAGCAGAATGGCCCGAGCCTGTTTCGTATTTGTCATACGTTGTTGCAGGGATGGATGCGGCATAAGGACCATCCGGAAGAACGCGTGCGTACGCGGTTCGTGCAAGAAGCCCGCAAGCTAAGCACCACCTACAACGCGGCGTTGTGGGCAATGGAGAAGCGATTGAAGAAGTCAAATGCGCCGGTGTCCGGCCGCATCCGCGAATTGCGCCTAGAGGTCGAAGCTGAATTCGGATTGATGGCACGGTTGGTGCGCGTCGCTCTCGGTCCGATACTGTTATGGACCTCGAAGCGCGAGGATCGACGGCTAGCTCAGGGCATAACGTATGAGCCACCGACCTTCGTCGAGCGGCACAACTGGGTTGAGGATTCGGCGGACGGTACAAAGTTTAAGGTGGTCACATTGACGCAGCACGGCTTCCGTCCTGCCTTGCAGAGCATCGCCGCGCCAGTGGCATGGCCGACAGAGCCGGAGCTGACGGTGATTGGAGATTAACGCGCAAAGAAAAACCCCACCCGGCCAGAAGATAGCCGGATGGGGCACCCACTCTGACTGGTCGGACTGGGGATTCTAGATCGCGGCGCAGACGGCCTTCACTTCCGTGTAAAGCTCCAGCACTTCGTGGCCCATTTCGCGGCCCCAGCCGGACTGCTTGTATCCGCCGAACGGCAATGCGGCGTCGAACACGTTGTAGCAGTTGATCCACACCGTACCGGCGCGCAGTTTATGGGCGATGCGGTGGGCCTTGCTGATGTCCTTTGTCCACACGCCTGCAGCCAGTCCATACTCGCTGTTGTTGGCTTCAGCCACTAGCTGGTCGAGGTCGGCGAATGGGGAAGCCGTGACGACCGGGCCGAAGATCTCTTCCCGAACGATCTTCATGTTGGGATTGGTCTTCACCAGCACCGTCGGCTCGACGAAGTAGCCTGCGCCTTCCTTCTTCTTGCCACCAACGACCGCCTCTGCCCCTTCGGTGAAGCCCGACTCGAGATAGTTGCAGACACGGTCGAGTTGCTCCTTCGAGACCAGCGGGCCCATGTTAGTGTCAGGCTCGAAGCCGGGGCCGACCTTGATCTTCTTCGCCTGTGCTGCGACGCCTTCGACCACCTGATCAAACATGTCCTTTTCGACGTAGAGACGGGAGCCAGCACAACAGCACTGCCCGTGATTGAAGAAGATGGCACTGGCAGCGCCGGGAACGGTGGAGCGCATATCAGCATCGTCGAAGACGATGTTGGGCGATTTTCCGCCCAGCTCAAGCGAGACCTTCTTCAGGTTGCCCGAAGCCGCCTGCACGATTAGCTTGCCCACCTCGGTTGAGCCGGTGAAGGCTATCTTGTCAACATCCGGATGTGCCGCCAGCGCAGCGCCGGCTGTTTCCCCATAACCGGGCACGACATTGACTACCCCCTCGGGAAACCCGGCTTCCGCCGTCAATTCGGCCAGAAGCAGCGCCGACAGCGGAGTCTGCTCCGCGGGCTTCAGCACAACGCAACAACCGCACGCCAGCGCAGGACCTAACTTCCACGCTGCCATCAGGAGCGGGAAATTCCACGGGATAATCTGCCCAACGACCCCCACGGGCTCGCGCCGGGTGTAGGCAAGATATTGTGTGCGCTTGGTACCGGCGGAAATCGGAATCGCATTGCCCTCAATCTTGGTGGCCCACCCCGCCATGTAGCGGAACAGGTCAACGGCGAGCGGCACGTCTGCCACGCGCGCGATGGCGAGCGGCTTGCCGTTGTCGAGACTCTCCAGCTGAGCAAATTCTTCGGCGCGCGCTTCCATCAGGTCAGCGAGCTTCCAGATAAGGCGTCCGCGCTGCGATGCCGGCATGTCAGCCCATGCCGGATTCTCAAAGGCTCTGCGCGCTGCCTTCACGGCACGATTGATGTCTTCCTTATCGCCTTCCGCCACCTGGGCCAGCACTTCGCCGGTAGCGGGGTTGTAAGTGGGAAACGTCTTGCCCGATGCGGCAGGCACCCACTGGTTGTTAATGAATATCGGCCGGGGTTTCTTGATGAAGTCTTCAACCCGGGCGTCGATTGGTGCGGTTCCAACGGCTGTAGCCATCGCGATCCTCCATGGCAAAGCTTGTTCGAGTGCCAGCTTTGCCGCTCGTAAGACTTATTTGTGCCAGTAGACAAACCACCCCGGCGGGGCAATTTGCGGAAGCGCCGATTCGGCGAATCGTCTGCAAACCAGGCCGCCTGGGAAGGCAAGCTACTACGGTTGCGAGGTCTGCTCCCGCTGCGCGGGATGAACGGCCTCACCCCGCGCAAGAGTCTATCAGAGAATGCAACCGACGGTTTGTCGCGCGGCGAAAAATTGCCGAACCTATTCCAGAATCTTCACAACACCCGTTCCGAGATCGTAATAACCTGCCACGACCTTCAGATTGCCTGACTTCACCAGTTCGGAAATTACAGTCGAAGACTGCGCCAGAAGTTTGGCTTGTATCTTCGCATTGGCTTGCGTGGCAGCCTCCAGGTTCGATCCTGCCTGATCAACAGCAGGCTGGATATGAGGGAACAGCGAGCTGATCTGGCCCGGCACCGCTTTGCCCTGAATCGTTGCTTTCACGGCACCGCAGTTGGAATGCCCCATAACCAAGATGACTTTCGTCCCCAGGACTGCGGCACCGTATTCGAGGCTGCCGATGATTTCCGGCGTGATCAGATTTCCGGCCACACGTGTTACAAAGATGTGTCCGATGGTCTGATCGAAGACCAGCTCAACCGGCACGCGCGAATCAGCACAAGAGAGCACAGCGGCGAAGGGCTCCTGCTTTTCTTCGGTATGTTGCTTGAGAATGGCGAGGTCTTGCTCGTGGGCGGTGAGGCGCCCGGAGATAAAGCGCTTGTTGCCTGCCACCAACTCGTCCAGCGCGGCACTGGGCGTTAGCTTAGACTGCGCCTGTGCATTGGCAGGAAACATTGAACTCAAACCGCCGGCGAAAATGCAGCCAGCGGTGGCGGTCACTCCGACTCGTAGCAGTTCCCTTCTGGACAGATCCCGATGTGACCCTTGCTTCATGTTCAGCTCCTTGAATTCCTACTGACGCAGGTCGAGCGACAGACCCGTGTCGAATGAATTTCGGTTTTCGTGCAAAGCCCTAGGATGGAAGTTGGCGAATAGCGGTATGAGTCTATCGCAAAACTTGAGCTACAGTAGTCGGTTGTGGCGTTAACCTGTCTTTCAAATCGGCAGCAATGAGCTGACCGTGAAAACGGCCGTTCTCGATGAAAATTTCGTTTGTGCGCATGCCGGCCACGATCACTCCCGCCAGGTAAATCCCCGGTACGCTGCTCTCCAGCGTTTTCGGGTTGACCACTGGTCGTTTGTCGTCATCACCACGCAGCCGGCACCCGAGGTTGCAGATGAACTCGAAATCAGGATGATAGCCCGTCATTGCGAAGACCCAGTCATTCGCCAGGCGCACTTCGCCTTCGGGCGTGTTCAGTATGGCGTAGTCGGGCGTGATCTCCTTCACCGTGCTGTCGAAGTAAGCCTTGATCTGTCCGGCTTTGATGCGATTCTCGATGTCGGGCTTGATCCAATACTTGACAGAACTGCTCATCGCCTCACGGCGATGCACCAGGGTCACGCGCGCGCCGTGTCGCCACAGCTCCAGGGCTGCAATCGCGGCGGAGTTCTTCCCACCTACTACCAGCACGTCGAGATTGAAGAAGGGATGCGGCTCGCGGTAATAATGCAGGACTTTGGGCAGGTCTTCGCCCGGAACATTCATGAAATTCGGAAGATCGTAATAGCCGGTGGCGAGAATCAGCTTGCGCCCATGATAAGCGCGGTTGCGGCCGTGACGATCGATAGTACGAACGACGAAATCTCCATCCAATCCCCCAATCCTTTCGACCGATTCGTACTGGCGCACGTCGAGCTCATAGTGCTCGGCAACCTTGCGGTAATATTCCAGCGCCTCCGGGCGCGTGGGCTTCTGGTTGGGACTGGCGAACGGAATGTCGCCGATCTCCAGCAGCTCAGGCGTGGTGAAAAAAGTCATGTTGCTGGGATAGTGGTAGAGGGAATTCACCAGGCAGCCTTTATCGATGTTGGTCACCTTGAAGCCGGCGCGCTTCGCATCAATACCGCACGCCAGCCCTGTTGGGCCGGCGCCGATGACGATTACGTCAAAATGATTCGAGTCGGTGTTGGAAACGCCCATAGCGGTAGGATACCCGCTCTTTGCTCAAGCGCGACTGGTTCTTGCCGCCCGGGTTTTGTATGCTGTTGGGTACTTCAATCCTTCTCCCGTCTCGCGAGGCGGCCAATGACCATCATCAAGCAGGAAGACCTTATCCAGAGCGTGGCTGACGCGCTCCAATTCATCTCTTATTACCATCCCGTTGATTTCATCAAGGCGATGACCCGCGCTTACGAAAAGGAGCAGTCCCCTGCTGCGCGGGATGCGATCGCTCAGTTGCTGATCAACTCGCGAATGTGCGCCGAAGGCCATCGGCCGATCTGCCAGGACACCGGCATTGTGACTGTCTTCCTAAAGATCGGCATGAACGTGCAATGGGACGCCACCATGAGTGTCGAGGATATGGTGAACGAAGGAGTGCGTCGAGCCTACTTGCATCCTGACAACAAGCTGCGCGCCAGCATTCTCGCCGAGCCATTCAGCGCCCGCAAGAACACGCAGGACAACACGCCCGCCGTCATTAATATGACCATCGTTCCGGGCGATACGTTGGAAGTGATCGTCGCAGCCAAGGGCGGAGGCTCGGAGGCCAAATCGAAATTCGCCATGCTCAATCCCTCCGATTCCATCGAAGAGTGGGTGCTAAAGACGGTTCCGACAATGGGCGCGGGTTGGTGTCCGCCCGGAATCCTGGGTATTGGAATCGGCGGCACCGCCGAGAAGGCCATGACCCTGGCCAAAGAAGCACTCATGGAGCCCATTGATATACAGGAACTGATGGAGCGCGAGCCCAAGACGCAGGCCGAAAAGCTCCGCGTGGACCTCTATAAGAAGGTGAACGCCCTTGGCATCGGCGCGCAGGGTCTGGGCGGGCTGACCACAGTGCTTGACGTGAAGGTGAGGGAATATCCCACGCATGCGGCAAACTTGCCGGTTGCGATGATTCCCAACTGCGCGGCGACGCGCCATGCGCACTTCCAGCTCGACGGCTCGGGGGCAGTGACACTGAAGCCGCCATCCATCGAAGACTGGCCGCAGCTTACTTATGACCCGATAAGTGCGGGCGCACGCCGCGTCAATCTCGACACCGTTACGCGGGAAGAAGTCGCCACCTGGAAGCCGGGCGAAGTTCTGTTGCTCAACGGCAAGCTGCTCACCGGTCGCGACGCCGCCCACAAGCGCATGACCGACATGCTCAACCAAGGCGACAAGCTGCCGGTGGATTTCAGGAATCGTTTCATCTATTACGTTGGTCCGGTCGATCCCGTGCGCGACGAGGTTGTCGGACCCGCGGGTCCCACCACCGCAACACGCATGGACAAGTTCACTCGCCAGATGCTGGAGCACACTGGACTGCTCGGCATGGTGGGAAAGGCCGAGCGAGGCCCGGCAGGGATTGAAGCCATACGCGACCACAAGGCTGTCTACCTGATGGCTGTGGGCGGCGCCGCGTACCTTGTCTCCAAGGCGATCAAGAAGTCGCGCGTGCTTGGCTTCCACGACCTCGGCATGGAAGCTATCTACGAGTTCGAAGTTGAAGACATGCCGGTGACCGTAGCTGTAGATGCGAATGGTCACGCCGTCCACCACTCCGGACCGAAAGAGTGGCAGGCCAAGATCGCAAGGCTGGTGGAGATATCGGCCTAAGCGCCTGACCTATCCAGAGTTGCGCTCCTGCATTGCAGCCAAGGAGCCTTCGCTGTCATCACAATGCCAGAGGCTCGGCTATGTCCACCCGCACCGAAAAAGACTCTCTCGGATTCAAAGACGTTCCCGCTAATGCCTACTACGGCATACAAACCGCCCGCGCGGTCGAAAACTATCCCATCAGCGGCCTGCGCGCACATGTCTCATTGATCCGCGCCATCGCCATGATCAAAGAAGCTGCCGCAGAAGCTAACCTCGATCTGCGACTGATCGAGGAAAAGACCGCCGATGCCATCATCGCGGCAGCACGCGAAATTCAGCAGGGCAAGTGGCATGAGCAGTTCGTTGTGGACGTCTTCCAGGCCGGAGCTGGTGTGAGCTTTCACATGAATACCAACGAGGTGATCGCCAACCGCGCCTCCGAGCTGCTGGGTGGCCGCCTTGGCGAATACCAGCACGCTCACCCCAACGATCACGTGAACTACGGCCAATCCACGAACGATGTCTTTCCTACCGCCATGCGATTGGCCGCCCTCCTGGAACTGGAGCGCCTCTACGCCGTGCTCGATACACTTGCGGTCGAGCTCAACAACAAAGGGGACGAGTTTCACAGCATTCTCAAGTCCGGCCGCACCCACATGATGGACGCGGTTCCCATGCGTTTGGGCCAGGAGTTCACGGCATACGCTGCAGCCGTCCGCCGAGCACAGCGGGCACTGGAGCAGCAGGGCGAACTCTTACGCGAAATTGGACTCGGTGGGTCGGCGGTTGGCACGGGCATCAATACGCATCCGGAGTATCGCCAAAAAGCGGTCGCTCATCTCGCACGCATTTCCGGCGAAAAGCTCGAGGCGGTAGACGACATGCGCTACGCCATGCAGTCGAACCTGGCTATGTCGGCGGTGAGCGGTGCGCTACGCAACCTTGCGCTGGAGATCATTCGCATCTCCAACGATCTTCGCCTGCTCGCTTCCGGGCCAAATACAGGTCTGGCCGAAATCAACCTGCCCGCCTTGCAACCGGGCTCATCGATCATGCCTGGCAAGATCAATCCCGTGATGGCCGAGTTGGCAGCGATGGTGTCTTTCCAAGTCGTCGGCTATGACACGGCGGTCGCGCTCGCCGTGCAAGCCGGACAGCTCGAACTCAACGTCATGATGCCCACCATGGCTTATAGCGTTCTCATGGCCATCACCATCATGACAAACATGCTGCGACAATTAACAGAGTTCTGCGTGAAAGGCATCACGGCGAACCAGAAGCGCTGCGAGTTCTATGCGCAGAGTACGGTATCGCTGGCGACGGCGCTCAATCCATACATCGGCTATGCGAGAGCAGCGGAGATCGCGAAAGAATCGATCGCAACCGGCAAGACGATTATTGAGATCGCGCGCGAAAAAGGCTGGCTGAGTGAAGAACAGATTCGCGAGATTCTCGATCCGGAGAGCATGACCGAGCCTAGGAAGAAGACCTAGGATCTCTTCTCTAGCTTACCGCTAGTATGCCCACTTCAGCAGCGTCGCTCCCGAGGTGAACCCGGCACCCACGGCCGCGAGCAGAACCATGTTGCCCTTTTTCAGCTTGCCAATTTCCAGGGCCGTCTGCATGGCCAGCGGAATCGTTCCCGCAGTGGTATTGCCGTAGCGGTCGATGTTGACGATAACCTTCTCTTCCGGCATCTTAAGCCGATCAGCGGTGGCCATGATGATACGCCGATTGGCCTGATGCGCTATGAAGCAGTCCACGTCCGCACCGGTCAGATGATTGCGTTCCAAGATGCGCTGCGTCATCTCCGCCATCTTCTTCACCGCATACTTGAAAACCTGCTGCCCATCCTGATGGATGTAATGCATTTTCTTATCCACAGTCTCGTGCGAAGCCGGATTCAGACTACCGCCGCCCGGCATATACAGATATTGCCCGCCGCCGCCTTCCACTTGCGCCACGTGGTCAATGATTCCCGCCTCGCCTTCTTCCGCCGGCTCCAAGAGTACCGCACCCGCTCCATCGCCAAAGATGATGCATACCGCGCGGTCCTGGTAATTCACCATCGACGAATTCACATCACTGCCGATCACCAGGACCTTTTTGTATTTGCCGGTCTCAATAAACATCGCGCCAATATTCAGTGAGTACAGAAACCCCGAACACCCCGCTGATACGTCGAAGCCCCACGTGTTGGCAATTCCCAGCTTATGCTGCACTAGGCACGCGGTCGAGGGATACATCATGTCCGGCGTCACCGTGCCGACCACGATTAGGTCCACCTGCTGTAGATCAAAGGGATGGCTCTCTACCAGCTTCTTGACCGCTTCCACCGCCAGATCGCTGGCGGCCACGCCTTTATCCGCAATGTGGCGCTCGCGAATTCCCGTCCGCTCGACGATCCACTGATCGGTGGTCTCGACCATGCTTTCAAGGTCTTGGTTGCTCAGAATATGGGGGGGAACGTAGGTACCTAATGCAGTAATCTTGGCGCGAGTAGGATTCGACAAAGCGAAATTCTCCGTTGATCGTACAACTGGACAAAATGAAAGCTAATTCTCAACGATGGGCTGCGGAAAGTCCATGCGAAGTAGCGGGTCGGTAAGCCAATGGGACTGAAAACTAAGAGCTAATAATTGCTAAATACCAAATAAGTCAGGCGCCAGTTTACCGCTGCACACAGCATTGACCCGTTACCGTTGCTTCCTTCCGGACCTGGCGGGGTTCACAGGGTGCGTTGCGCGGGACCAGCGCCCGACCTACTGCATCATACCATCTTGCAAATTGCGCCGGAAGCTCAAGTGAGGCCAGCAAGGATGCTAAAATAGAGGGATTCCATGTCATCGAAGTACGATTCTGTAGTCCCGTTCGACGCGCTCGAAAAGCCGGTCGCGCGCCCGGCTGCCCCGCAAAAAGTTGGATTCGTGAGCCTCGGCTGTCCCAAAAACCTTGTAGACAGCGAGGTCATGATGGGACTGCTCTCGCAGGGCGGCGCCCAGATCACACCGAAAGCCGAAGACGCAGACATCATCGTCGTCAATACCTGCTCGTTTATTGACAAGGCGCAGCAGGAATCCGTCGATGCCATCCTCGAAATGGCGCAGCATAAAAGCAGCGGCCGGGCCAAAAAGCTGATCGTCGCCGGTTGCCTGGTGGAGCGTTACCGCAACGAAATCCAGAAGAACATTCCGGAAGTCGATGCCGTCGTTGGAACCGGCGAGTTGCAGCAAATTCTCTCCGCTGCGGGAATCCAGCCGCAGCAAACAGAGTCGAGTCCATTCGTCATCCTGAACTCCCGTGCCGAGGGCAACGCGCGCCAACAGTCAGGCCGCTTCTCCAAAGAGGGCTGGGACGGCGCCATCGCCGACCTACCCAATTACCTCTACGACGAGAACACACCTCGTCTGCTCGCCACACCCAAGTACTCCGCCTACATCAAGATCGCCGAAGGTTGCGATCATCCCTGCTCGTTCTGCATCATCCCGCAGCTGCGTGGCAAATTTCGCTCGCGGCGATTCGAGTCCGTGATCGCGGAAGCGCAGCATCTGGCAGCACAGGGTGTGGGTGAAATCACGCTCATCGGCCAAGATACGACCTGTTACGGCGAAGACCTCGATCTCAAAGACGGGCTGGCGCTTCTGCTCGAGCGGCTGGCGGGGATCGAAGAGTTGCGGTGGGTTCGTTTCCTGTACGCGTATCCCAACAAGATCACCGGTAAGCTTCTGGAGACCATTGCCTCGCACGAAAAGATCTGCTCCTACATCGATGTGCCTTTGCAGCACGCCTCGCCTGCCGTACTGAAGAGCATGAAGCGCGGCGCGGGTGCCGAGATCTTCCTAAAATCGATTGACAAGATGCGCCGTCATATTCCCGACGTGGCCTTGCGAACCTCCTTCATCGTCGGCTTTCCCGGCGAAACGGCGGAGGATTTCGAGATCCTCTGCGATTTCGTGCGCCAGGCGCGATTCGACTGGCTCGGTGTTTTTGGCTACTCCGACGAAGAAGGTTCGGCATCTCACGCGCTGGGCGAGAAAGTACTCCCCAAAGAGATCGAGCGCCGCCGTAGGAAGCTCATGTCGATTCAGAAGCAGATCAGCCGCCGCAAGAAGGGCGCACTCGTGGGGCGGCAATTTGACCTGCTGATGGAAGGACCTTCGGCGGAAACAGACATGCTCTGGGAGGGCCGCACTGCAATGCACGCACCTGAAATAGACGGAACAGTTTACGTCAACGACTTCGGTGACCATGAGGATGTGCGCGAAGGCGAGTTCTACCGCTGCGAAATCACCGAGGCACACGACTACGACTTGGTCGCGCGCATCTTATAAGCAGACTATGGCGAAGAAGCGTGGCAAAACCCTGCGATGCCCGACCTGCAAAAAGCTGGTGCTGGCCAGCGGCCCAGAGTTCCCTTTTTGCAGTGAGCGCTGCCGCCTGATCGACCTCGGCAAGTGGGCCAGCGGAGGCTACGTCATCTCCACACCGCTGAACGATCCCGAAACCGACGATTCCAGCTACTACGATGCCCCTGTCAAAAAGCCTAACTGATACCCGGCCGAAGACGGCCGCCCCCCGCTGGGCCACGCTGGTGGCGACATTCTTCGCGGTTGGACGATTGCGTCCCGGCCCGGGCACGTGGGGATCGCTGGCTGCCGCGCTGCTGTGGTGGGCATTGGCTGCCCGCATGCCCAATGCGCTTCACCTACCGATTATTCTGGCGCTTATCGTCGCCGTTACCGTCGTCGGAATCCCGGCTGCTACTCTTGAGGCGCGCGGTTGTGGCCAGAAAGATCCCTCGCACGTCGTCATCGATGAGGTAGCCGGCCAACTTGTGACGCTTATCGCCGCACCGATTGCCTGGAAGCCTCTGCTGGCGGGCTTTATACTTTTCCGTGCGTTCGACATCCTGAAGCCGCCACCCATTCGTGCTCTTGAAAACCTTCCCGAGGGCACCGGCATCGTAGTGGATGACTTGGGAGCGGGCGTGTACGGGTTGGTCACGCTGCAACTGCTGCTGCATTTTCGCTGGTTGCGCTGAGCCTGTTGATTGCTTCGCCATGACAGGAAGTAAGATTAGGATTAGCGGCAGGATCTCACATGGCAGTTCTGCACTTGAACGGTAATCCGCAAATCGACGCCATCGAGCCTCGGTGTGCTTTACCCGGTGGCGAGGTAAGAATTCTGGGTCGTGGACTGCGTCCTCGCGACCTTCGCCGGCCGGCGGTGCAGTTCGGCGATTTGCCGGCCTCTCTCGTTGTGAGCTCCGATCAGTTCATCGTGGCGCGGGTGCCCGATGGAGCCTCCTCGGGCAGCGTTGTCGTGGCGGCCAACGGCCATCGCAGCAATCCGCGTGAAATCAGCGTCGCCGAGCCAATTGCCGACAACCTTCATCCTGTCGCCAATCCGGTGGTCGATGAAGCTGGCAGCATTTACGTTACCTTCTCGGGATCGCGTGGGCAGAAAGTACCGGTTGCAATTTATCGCATTGATGACACGTACACCGCCAAGCCATTCGTGGTCGAGATGATGAATCCCACCGGCCTCGCCCTCGGCCACGATGGCAGCCTGTATGTTTCTTCGCGCTACGATGGCACGGTATACCGCGTCGCCAAGAACGGCGCTATGACTTCGTATGCGGAAGGCATGGGCGTGGCCACGGGAATCGCCTTCGACCGTGATGGTAACCTGTACGTGGGCGACCGCAGCGGGACCATCTTCAAGATCGGTCGTGATCGTCAGATTTTTGTTTTCGCCACCATAGAGGCCAGCGTGTCGGCCTACCATCTCGCATTCGACGACAGCGGGTTCCTCTACGTCACCGGCCCGACTACCTCCAGTTTCGATGCGGTCTATCAAGTCGATCCCCACGGCCATGTTGACGTGTACTACCGTGGCCTCGGCCGCCCCCAGGGACTTGCCTTCGACGCCAAGGGCAATCTCTACGTCGCCGCTTCCCTGCACGGACGGCGCGGCATCGTCAAAATCACCCCTGACCGTAAACCGTCGCTGGTTGTGTCTGGACAGAACCTTGTTGGTATCGCTTTCTCTCCCGGCAAAGCAGCTGTGCTCGCCACCACCAGCGGATTGCATCACCTCGACTGGGGCATCGCCGGTCGAAACATCATCCCCTCGCGCTAGACGCCGAGCGCTCTTTCCCCCAATGCTAGACTGAACGCGTGATCGCTGAAATCATTGCGGTCGGCTCGGAGATGCTTACTCCGTTCCGTCAGGACACCGATTCTTTATTCCTCATCAATCAGCTAAACCAGCTAGGCGTTGTCGTCGGCTTCAAGACAATTGTCGGCGATAACTTCGATCATCTGGTAAGTGTTGCGCGCTCCGCAATCGAGCGCTCCGACATCGTCCTCTTCACGGGCGGCCTCGGTCCCACCGAAGACGACCTCACCCGCGAGTGCGTGGCGGCTGCGCTGGGCATCGAGTTACGGCGCGACAACGAGATCGTTGCGGCCATGTACAAGCGCTTCGCGGAACGCCGCATTCCGATGCCGTCCAACAATGCGAAACAAGCCGACATTCTCCAGGGCGCTGAGGTAATGCCCAACCCGCGTGGAACCGCTTCCGGTCAATATCTCCGTATCGCTGTCAACGGACAGTCTCGAATTATCATCCTGTTGCCTGGGCCCCCGCACGAGTTGGAAGCACTCTGGCGTTACGAGTGTGCCCCGCGCCTCCGCGACGTTCTCCCGCCTTCAACTATCGCAACCAAGGTACTGAAAACCGCGATGTTGCCCGAATCGGCAGCCGACCAGCGCACGGCTCCGATCTACCAGCGGTATGCCAATGTCCAGACCACGGTCCTCGCCAGCCAAGGCCAGGTCGAGTTTCATCTTCGCGCCGTTGGTCACACTCCTGAGGAAGCGCAGGCGGCTGTGGATAGGCTCGCCGGCGAGCTGGAAGACGAACTCGACGACGCCGTGTTCTCTACTTGCGGCGAGTCCCTCGAGGAGATCGTCGGCTATTTCCTGCAGATGCGCAACCTCAAGCTCGCTGTCGCTGAATCCTGTACCGGCGGCATGGTGGCCGAGCGCATTACTTCCGTGCCGGGCAGCTCACGTTTCTTTCTGGGAGGAGTTGTTGTGTACTCCAACGATCTTAAGACGCTCTTCGCCGATATACCGCCGCTAATGATTGAAGCTCACGGGGCTGTGAGCAAAGAGGTTGCGGTTGCGATGGCGGAGAACATCCGTTCCATGTGTAACGCTGATATCGGTGTCGGGGTGACTGGAATCGCTGGGCCTGCAGGCGGCACAGAAGACAAACCAGTAGGGACCGTCTGGATCGCCGCCACTGATGGCGCCAGGCAAGAGGTCGTAGAGCGGCGTTTTCCCGGCGATCGCGAACGCATTCGTCGCTGGGCCAGCCAGCAAGCGCTCGATCTGGTGCGCAGGTTGGTGATGTAGCCATCGGGAGGGGCACGGCCGTACAGAGCCCCTGAAAAAGTCGATTTCGCGCCGCGTTGCCCGGGCAGGACTTCAGCCCTGCCGTCAGAGGTTGAAAATACATTGGGCTTAGCCCATGAGGTGAAATCTTGTAGCTCTATGCGCCTTTTTGTTGCCCTCGATATCGACCCAGACATCCGTGAGCGCATCACTGCGTTTCGCGACCAACTCCGTCGGCTTGCTCCTGGCGTCCGCTGGGTCGGCCCGGAAACCTATCACGTCACACTCCAGTTTCTCGGTGAGACGAAAAAGCTTGCCGAAATCCGCGATACTCTCGGAAAAGTAAATTCCTCTCCCGTCACTCTGTCTTTTCATGGCGCGGGATTCTTCCCCACTCCAAAGTCGCCACGCGTCTTCTGGATCGGTATCGAAGGCGACGAACACCTGCAAACGCTCGCGGACAGCCTAGCAAGAGCTCTTCAGCCCTTGGAATTCGAGCGCGACCACGACGTGTTTACTCCCCATCTCACCCTCGCGCGTGTGGGCAGTGGACGGCCGCACCCCGTTCGTGGCGAGCGTGCGGCACCCAGCCTGCAACTTGTTCGCGAACAGTTGGAAAAGTCGCCACCGCCTGACTTCGGTACAATGACGGCGCACGAGTTCAGTCTGTACGAGAGCTATCTGTCGCCGGCGGGCGCGCGCTACGAAAAGCGCGCGTCCTTCCCACTGCGCTGACGGGCTCTGCAAGTGCAAAGCTCGATGGTGGAGCACAGCTTCAGCCGTGCAGTGGAGACATGTATTGAATGGGCACGGCTTTTAGCCGTGCCGTGCAGCCCATTTCTTCATGGACACGGAGTGGGCTTTAGCCCGCGAGGTAAGAACCAGGCCCTTGCTTCACGCACTCATTATCGCCGTTGTCGCTTACCTGCTCGGTTCGATACCGTTCGGTTATCTGCTCGTCCGCATCTTCCGCAGCGAAGATGTTCGTCACACCGGCAGCGGCAATATCGGAGCGACCAACGTCGCGCGCACCGGCGCGAAAGGACTTGCTATCACAACCCTCTTGCTCGATGCGCTGAAAGGCTATGTGGCTGTCGCGCACGCATTCTTTTTTGCCGGACATCATCCGACAGAGGTTCCCGACTGGGGCGCGCACTCTGTTTACCAGCTAGCTGCCCTCGCCGGCCTTTGCGCCATCGTCGGCCACATGTTTCCCCTCTGGCTGCGCTTTAAGGGAGGCAAAGGTGTCGCCACCGCCGTCGGCGCTTTCCTGGGCATCGCCCCGGCAGCGGTAGCAATCTCGCTGTTGCTGTTTGTGGCAATCGTCGCCATCACCCGCTTTGTTTCCTTGGGAAGTATGGTGGGCTCAGCCGTCTTTCCCATCGCTGCCTGGTGGCTCAATCCTGAAACCCGCAGCCCGACCGTTTTCGCTCTCATGTCCGCTTCGTCCCTGTTGATCATCATTCGCCACAAAGACAACATTCGCCGCCTCATGGCCGGCAACGAAAACCGCCTCGGCGGTGGAAAGACGAGTGCCGCATGAGTCGCATTGCCGTCATTGGAGCAGGAGCTTGGGGTACTGCCATCGCTATCGTCCTCGGACGTCACGGCGGACATCATGTTCGCATCTGGGCACACGAAACCGAGGTTTGCCAGAGCATCAATGCCCATCACGTCAACGAGTTATTTCTCGCCGGCTGCCCTGTTCCTCACGCAGTTGAAGCCACAAATAGCTTGGCGGAAGCCCTGCGCGACACAGAGATCGTCGTCAGCGTTATGCCTTCCCACCATACCCGCCACTTATTCGTCTCGATGTCACCCCACCTGCGCCCCGACATGCTCTTCGTCAGCGCGACCAAGGGTATCGAGAACGATACCTTCCTGCGAATGAGCGAAGTTGTCACTGACGTGTTGCTCCGTTCGCCATCGCCATTTGCCCCGCGCATTGGCGCTTTGAGCGGTCCCACCTTTGCCCGGGAAGTTGCGTTCACCCAGCCCACCGCGCTAACGATCGCATCCAAAGACAATGAACTCGCAACCACCGTGCAAAAGGAATTCAGCGATCCGCGCTTCCGCGTGTACACCAACGATGACATTGTGGGCGTCGAACTCGGCGGCTCGCTGAAAAACATCGTCGCCATCGCCGCCGGTGTTTGCGATGGACTGCAATTGGGGCACAACAGCGTCGCCGCTCTGATTACCCGTGGCCTTGCGGAAATCACACGATTAGTAACTGCCTGTGGAGGGCGTGGGGAAACGATGGCTGGTCTGGCCGGTCTGGGAGATCTCATCCTCACATGCACCGGTGGCCTTTCCCGCAATCGCAGCGTCGGCGTGGAACTCGGTCATGGACGCAAATTGGAGGACATCATCGCCGGCATGCACGGCATGGTGGCCGAAGGGGTGCTCACCACCAATGCTGCCATTGGACTTGCACGCAAAATGGGTGTTGAGATGCCGATCACTCAGCAGATGCACGCCATTTTGCAGGAGGGCAAATCGCCGCAGGAAGCGATTCGCGACTTGATGTCGCGTCCCGCCACCAGCGAACTTGCTTTGTCCGGAGGGCGCTGAGCCTGCAAGAATTACTTGGCGGGCGTCGACGTCAGCAAATCAAAGAAATTCGACATGATCTGCAGTGCGTCGCTCTGCGGCATTAGCACCGGATCCAGCATGTTCTCCAGCATTAATGAATTTCCCAATGCCGCCATGGAAACTCCAGTGGCGCAGGCCGATATCGGCAGCTTACGCCCCAAGGCTTTCATTACTTCTTCCAGCATTCCCACGCGGGGCTCCACAAATCGCCGATGCATGGCCACCAGCCGTTTCCGCACTTCGGGATGGCGAACGGCAAACAGCTTGAACTCCAGCGCCAGCATGCACCAGCGCCGGTCCAGTGTCTTGGAGAGGAAGAACTCGCGCATGGCCTTGAGTTTTGCCTCGGGGTCACGCACCCGCGACATCTCGCGCTCCAGCACGCCGATACGAGAAGAGATCTCGTTCTCTAGCAGCGCGCAGAACAGATCTTCTTTGCTCTCGAAGTTTGCGTAAAACGCGCCGCGAGTGTAACCGGCATCCGCAGCAATTTCTTCCAGCTTTGCAGCTTCAAAGCCGTCGCACGCAAAGATCTTTTCTGCCGACTGGATCAACCGCGCGCGTGTAATCTCCTGCCTGCGCGATGCCGGCACTGCTTTGTTCGTTTCCATTCGCACTGCCATACCTACGCCCCAAAAACTTTCCCCTTGAGTTTTGCAACCAGCTTCGCCTGGGAAACATCTAACGCTG
>DASRAA010000194.1:0-15635 GCA_035638375.1 Binatia bacterium
CCCGCGTACCTTCCCGGAGAGCTCTGTATTCCGTGAAATGACGGCTGTGCCCCGTTGAAGATCATGTCGTACTTCTCGAACGGGTCCATGGTGAGGTTGTAAACGGCGGGAATCGCACCCAAATTCAGACCGGGACCTAACCACGAATCCTTTGCTGTCCACACGAACTTCCAGGCGATATTCACCCAAGGCTCCTGTGGATCGCCCGCCATATCGGTGCGTATAGCGTTGAAGCTCTCACCATCAATAAAGACCCAGCTCCGTCTCGCCGAGTGCTGCGCCTTCCCCAGAATGTAGGCGCTGTTATCGATGCTGTCGAAGTAGATCGGCTTGCCATTGTTGTCTTTCCATTCGCCGTGGGGAGGCGGAGTGATACCCGCCATCGCAGCCAGCGTAGACCAGCAGTCGATATGCGACATCATCTCGCCGTACACGGCGCCGGCGGGAATGTGCCCCGGCCACCACATGATGGCCGGTACGCGCCAGCCGCCTTCGAAGGGCGTGCCCTTCTCACCGCGGAACGGCGTGGTGCCGGCATCCGGATAGGCGTCCATCCAGGCGCCGTTGTCGGCGGTCACAATGACGATGGTGTTGGGCGCATCAGCCCGGATCTCATCCAGCACCTTGCCAATGTCCGCGTCCATCTCCATCAGCGAATCCGAGTAGTCGCCCAGATGCGACTTGCCCCGGAAGTCCGGTGCCGCATTGGTGGGGTTATGCATCTTGATCCAGTTGATGTCCAAGAAGAACGGCTTGCCGCTCTTGGCGTGGGCCTTGATGTATTCGACCGTGTAATCGGCCATCCGTTCGTCCATAGTGGCCATATAGTCATAGGTAATCTTGGCAACCTGTTTAGCCGGTTGACCGGCCACCCCTTCCCACTCGTAGGAGTTCACCACCGAGTCGTACATCTTGACAAACTCAGGGTTGTACGACGGGAACCACGGATGGAACCACTTGGAAGTATCGGGATAGGAATAGACGCCGGCGTAGTACGCGGCGAACTCTTTCATCTCGTCGAACCCGTGATTGGTCGGATACGACTCCGGCGTGTCTCCCAGGTGCCACTTGCCCGTAAAGAAAGTGGAGTAGCCGTTCTTCTGAAAGAACTCGGCGATTGTCGGTGTTTCTTTCCGCAGAAAGTTCCGGTCACCCGGCGCCACCACGATCGACAGCGCCGAACGAATCGGAATGCGTCCCGTCATGAACGAGGCGCGTCCCGCGGTGCAGCTTGCCTGGCCGTACCAACTGGTAAAGACAGCCCCTTCCTTGGCCATCTTGTCAAGATTCGGGGTCGGATGGCCAAGCGTTGCACCCCCGCCCGAGTACGCTCCGAAATCGTTCCATCCGGTATCGTCGGTCATCAACATGACGATGTTGGGCCTCTGACTGCTGGCAGCTTGGGCATTGGCTACGGCTACGCCAGCCATAATGAAAATCCAGGCAACAAGCGCGCCAAGCGCCACTTTCCGTATGCTCATTCGAGAATTCATTTTTTCCCCTGTCTGCTGCCGAATAGCGTCCGCTACGCCGGCATGGATTCAGTTCAACGAGTGTCCAGGCGGTGAGCGATGCATCCAGGTAAGGAGAGTGAGATTAACTGGGACCTCAGAAGCCGCCTCACCTCTGGATGATTCGTTGGCCTGTCATTTCACTACGAGAGGAAATCAATGAGAACTGTCAAAAGTGACAGTAGAGCGTGAACAGAATCGATCTTTGCGGAATGGTCTTCTGGAGATTGATAACTATGCAGGCGGACCGTGCACCAGTGCCCAGCGGCGGAGCCGCGACGTGGTTTTAGGCGTGGAGATCCGCCCGCGCAAGAACATCCAAACGAGAACCAGCCGCAGCGCCGTCGTCTTGCAGGTGCCACACCGAATTCCCATTTCGGGAATTTCGCGAATGAAAGACGTTATCTCCTAGAACCACAGGTTCAGAATCAACCCCAACTGGTTCAGCTGTTGATTGGGCGGCGTGCCGGTGTTGTTCTCGTGCTCGTAATACGGATCGAAACCGACATGCCTGCCAAAGGGAAACAGGCACCCCACGAAAATCGACGTCGTGCTCCACTTCGAGTATTGGCTCGTGTACCAGAATTCGGCGGCAACGTACGGTGAGAAGTGATAGCTGCGGATCTTCCACGGCCGTTCCACATCGATGCGATTGCGGTAGTGCCAGGAGAATTGGCCGCTCTTCCAGTCAAGAT
Source organism: Binatia bacterium (assembly GCA_035638375.1). Lineage (GTDB taxonomy): Bacteria > Acidobacteriota > Terriglobia > Terriglobales > Acidobacteriaceae > DASRAA01. The sequence continues at coordinate 2,207 of DASRAA010000194.1, forward strand.
CGGCGCGGTTCCTGTCCGACAACAGGATCCGCCCCGGCGCCGGCAGATGCACGGTGACGTAGGGTTCGAACCGATTTGTAGGCGGCTCACCCGGAGTGGGCAGATAGCGATATCCAGCGGAGAACAGCAGAAGGTGCTCCTTCGATTTGTCAAGACCGAAAGCGGTGATCTGGCATAGCTTTTCCCACGGCTTCAAATGAAAATCGAGGCTCGGCCCGATTTCCGCAGTGTTCTGGGCCCCTCCTTCGCGGGTGTCTTTCGCTTGAAAATACACACGCCAGTTCGGGTCGAACCGATAATACGTATCGATCTCAGGCAGCACCTGAAACGTTTGCGCTGCTGCGGCGAGCGGCACCGCCGCCATCAGAATCGCCAGTATTGTCCAGGGTATTCGCACCGGAGAATTGTGTTCCGCTTGAAGGCAATTACTCCTGTCATTTACACATGGTTAGGTAGTTTGCTTGTTTTTCGCTGATGGTTGATTGGCTATTTCACTACAAGACAATCTCGGTGGAAACTGTCACTTTTGCCAGTATGCTTCTCCGTCCGAATCTTTTACGCTCACCTGCATCGGGCCAGCACAGTGCATGCTCCAAGGGACGCTGCTTTCACGTGCGTGGTTCCAGATTTCAACTAACCTTCGAGGAGGTAACGTGAAGAAGCGAATTCCAATCACTATTACGGCAGTGCTGCTCGTCTTGACTGTCAGTGCGATCGCACAAGAAGTCCCCAAGATTGAGTTGGCCGGCGGCTATTCGTACGTAAACTTTCACCCCGGCCTTTCAGTAATCACGTCACAGAACATGAATGGCGGCGGCGGCGCCTTCGTGTACAACCTTACTCCGCTCATTGGGATCAAGGCCGATTTCATGGGATATGCAGTTGGTACCGGCTGGACCACGAAGCTCATCAACCAGGGTTTTCCCGTGACCGGCTCCGCCAGCGGCAATCTCTTCACTTACATGTTCGGCCCGCAGATCAAGAAACACTCCGGTAAGTTTCAGCCGTTTGGCGAAGGCCTGTTCGGCGCTGGTCACTCCAATGGCTACGCGACCATCTTGCGTTGCATCTCCGGCAATGATCCGGTGAGCTGCAATCTATCCAATGGCCATGGCAACAACAACGCGTTTGCTATGGAATGGGGCGGGGGCCTGGACATCGCGCTATCGAATCACGTACAGATCCGGCCCGTCGAAGTCGATTACCTGTACACGAACTTCAGCAGCAACCATGTGGCGCACATTGCGAATAGTCAAAACAGCTTCAAATATTTCGCAGGCGTCAACTTTACGTTGGGCAGCAAGTAGCCCTTCTTTGTCCTCGCCACCCGGACACCGGTGCCGCCTTCATGGCTGGCACCGGTTTTTTGGCGTTGATTTCGCCAGGGCAACTAATCGCCCGATTGCGATTTAGCGCCTTCACTAAGCCTTATAGTTTGATTGATTTTGAGATGTATGCATTCCCAATTAGCGCCTCTCGGATTGCGGGCACAAGGTCGGAGGTGACGTGTGACTTCGTGACATATCCGGAAGCGCCCGCGGCGAACGCGGCATCAACGTAGTCTTGATCTTCATGCACGGTCAAGAACACCACTTTGGTTCGACATGCTTTCCGACGCAATTGCGACGCCGCCTGTAACCCATCCAGAACGGGCATGGAGATATCGATCACTAGGACATCTGGGTCGAGACGCCGCACTTCCGTGACGGCGTCTCGTCCGTTGGCCACAGTGCCCACTACTTCAAAATCCGGGCACAAGATGGAGCGGACGCGTGCCAGCAGCGTTTCATGATCGTCAGCGAGCAGTACTCGGATCCTGCCCATACGCCTCGCACCGGGTGCCGAGAGTTTGCACCTAACATGATGGTTTATCGCACCGGTAACGGCCTGCATACTGTCACAATTGACAGTTTCACAGGAAGGCGCCCGCGGGCTGATGGCGGAATCTACGGCGGGGAAATCAGCGAGTGTTTGATCGCGTATTGCACCAATTCGGCGTTGCTGGTGAGTTTCAGCACTTTCATGATTTCATACTTATGGAACCGGACGGTTCTAACTGCAATGTCGAGAATCGTGGCGATTTCCTTCGGTGAACGTCCTTCGGCGAGCATTTGGAGGATCTCTCTGTGCCTCTGCGTCAAGTGCTTAGGACGAGCTGCCGCCTTTGGGTTCTCGTTGAACCGTTCTTCCATGGCTTGCCGAATTTGCGGCGCCACATAAGACATTCCTCTTACAACGTCGCGGACGGCCTTCAAGAGCTCATCGCCATGCAAGTTCTTCAGCAAATAGGCGGAGGCACCGATGCGGAGTGCTTCGCTGGCCACATCGGAATCAGGATTCATGGTGAGGAAGATCAGCTTTAGCTTAGGCATCCGCTTCTTCAACTGTCGGGCAGCGTCCAATCCGTTCAACAGCGGCATGCCGATATCCACTAACACCAGGTCCGGCTTCAGCTCGTCGGCTGCTTTTAAGAGTGCGCGGCCATCTCCCACGGTGCCGACGACTTCGTATTCAGGCTCCAGAAGTTTCTGAAATCCGGCGCAGATCATTGCGTGATCATCAGCCAGGAGAATGCGAACCTTTTTCAAGCTGCCCCGTCCATGGTCGCAGGTTCATCTCCCGCAATGGGTCCCCAACCTTCAGCCGTTTCTTCCAGCGGCACAAAAGCAACAATTCTCGCCCCCTTCCCGGGAGCGGACTCTACGACAAACGTCCCATGCACCAGATGAACCCGTTCCTGCATGCTCACCAGCCCCAGTCCGCCGTTCTTTTTCGCGTCCTCTACATCAAAGCCGACTCCACTGTCGATTACCTCAAGCAGTACCTGGTTCGCTGTCCTTCGCAGAATCACCTCGAACTGACGCTTTCCGCTGTATTTCACGGCATTATGCAAGCCTTCCTGTGCGACTCGGAAAAGACACAGTGAGACATTTTTGGGAAGATGCGTCGGGACATTTTCGTCCATGAAATCCACCGTGACCTTGTGCTGTTTGGCGAATTCCTTGCAGAAGCTCCTTATGGCGGCCGCAATGCCCAGATAATCCAGCTTAGAGGAATGCAACTGGTGCGAGAGCGCCTGAACGTCACCGGCGATTTCCGCACAATGTTGCTGAATTTCCGCCAGGTGCTGTTTGGTTGACGGTGGCGCCCCGTTTCGATTTGCCTGCTCCAGCTCCATGGACAAGAGTGCGAGTCGCTGGCAAATGTCATCGTGCAGATCGCGCGCGATGCGGCTGCGCTCCTTCTCCTGGGCCTCGATCAGCCGGCCACTCACGTTTTCGAGAGCATCCTGAGCAACCTTGTGGTCCGTTATATCGATAGCCGAACCGATGAAGCCGGCAAACGATCCGTCGCCATTCACTCGTGGCGATGCAACATCGAACATCCAGCGGTAGACACCATCGTAACGGCGCAAACGATATTCCTTAGAAAAGGACACGCGTTTTGCCAAGGCATGCGCCTTAGTCGACAGTACGCTATCCAAGTCGTCGGGGTGAATATAGTCTGACCAGGAGTCCCCAAATCCAGCCTTGGGATCGCCGGTAAACTCGACACTCTTGCTGTTCAGATAGGTGATCATGCCGTTTTGGTCTGCCATCCAAATCAGTGACGGGGTCCCGTCCGCCATAATCCGGAAGCGCTTTTCACTCTCACCCAACACGGCTTCAGCTTTTCGTTTTCGAGCGCGTTGCCATAGCAGCGCAGCGATCCAGAGGAACTGGAGCAAAATTACGACAATGGCGGCAATAATGTACTTGCGGTTGCGTTCCCAGAAGCCCGGTTCCCCGTACAAAACGCGACTGCCCGGCGGCAGTGCCGATTCCGAAAGATGCCATCGACGGAGTGCCCGCCAATCGACGGTGACCTGAAGGTCGGAGTTGTGAGCGATAGGTATGTTTTCCGGGTGCTCACCAGACAGCACTCGTGCTGCTAAATCCGCCGTCCACAGATGTTGTTTCCGGGCGTCTGGGTATACTCCGCCGATACACCCATAGCCCAAGCAGAGCGCTGGCCAAGGGGAATAGGTCGGCACGCGTTTTGCGACCGCAGCAAGCAACTCCCAGGTCCCCAGCTCAGGCTGCTGTGAAGTTTGTGGCGCGAGCTGAAAAAGAACCACTGTATGGGGTGGAAGTGCGGCAACCCTTTCAAGCAGTTGAGCGCTTGCGGGGCCGATAAGATCCATTTCCTTTACTGTGCCTTGATGGCGAAGAAGCTCGGAGTGTGCAACCGCCAACCAGTAGTCTTCCGCTTTTGACGTGATGATTGCTACTGTTTCCGTATCAGGCTGAAGACTGAGTGCGAGATCGATCGTTTCCCGAAGTCCTACAGGAACTGTCAAACCGGTCACTCCCGGTCGAATCGTGTGCCCATCCAACTCTCCGCTGCTGACCTCGATAAAGACAATCGGCACGCCCGGGAATATCTTGTCGCGGTATTGCAGCGCGAACTGAAGCGCCTCAGAGTGAGATACGACTACGAGGGAGAACTTCACTCCATCGTACGTATTGCGGAAGGTCTCCGCCTGGCTTTCGCGATAAGATTTCTGCTCGATTCGCGAGTGTTCCAAGTATGCATCATAGAAGGTGATTTGCCCGGGGACACGAGCCCGTACCGCGGGTTCAATATCACTTAACAAATCAGAATTGTTGCTTGCAAAGGAACTAAACAGCACCAGGACATTTTTTGGCGTTGCTGTTTCTGCCCTGCAGGCACAACCGGCAAGGCTAAAGAAGATAAAAAGGATAATGCTCAGATATTTGTGGTTCGGAAGAACACCCGCACAAAAACCCTTGGAGCAATCACCAAGAGTAGTGTAGGAGTGTGGGTCCCCCGAGACCCGCAACTTCCGCATAAGACCCTAAGACCTTCTGACGCGACAAACAGTTGCCACCCTGAATCGTCGCAATCGGTGAACCACGTCGTCTCCTCGGCTGTGTGCGCGAGTCGATCGTGGTGATACCAAGTAAGCCTAAAAGGTGAACGACCACCCCACGAGCTTTCGCCCGTCGCAGAGGTTATTTCGAATGAGTGATTTGGATTGTAGCGCGATATTCAGCGCAATAGTCAGGTTCTGGGTGGTGAATGAGAATTAATTTGGCCTTAACAGATTCATATTAGGCACTTTGGTGTGGCGGTTTTATCGATTAGTATCGAGATTCCAATACATTTCTAACGGTCCTGTCCATTGTCGTTGTTCTCGTTGCAGTTGTTGTTGCTCAAGAAGCCTAGAACGGTCTGGTCAAGACCGACATGAGTTCCATCGGGGCGACGCGTGACGTGAGCCGGAGCAAAGTCATTCTGGCCCCCACATTGCCCTTTGGCGGAGTCATTAAGAGAAACAGGTACCATTCGACAGCCTGGTGGCCACCCGAGACTGCAGCGCAAAAGGGTTCTCCCAACGTCCTACTGATTTGCAATGATGACGAAGGATTTGGCGATCAGTAAGTTATTGATTCCATTAACGGGCTTTGTATCTTATCGTTGAGTTATGGGACTGAAATCCGCTTCGAAACTGCCGCCGGCGATTGCGATGGCTGCCGTGATTCGCAGCATTCCGCGCGGCAAGGTCAGTACGTACGGGGCTGTAGCTGAGGCGGCCGGTTATCCCCGTTCGGCGCGCCATGTGGCGAAAGTACTGAATACGGTACGTGGACTGCCGTGGCAGAGGGTGCTGGGCGCCGGCGGACGGATCTCGCTGCCGGGAGAATACGGCCTGGAGCAGCGATTTCTGCTGGAGTCGGAAGGGGTGCGGTTCCGGGGGCGGAAAGTAGATATGGCGCTATCCGAATTCCGGTTTGCGAAGCCCAAGAGAGTTCGGAAGACCACCGCCAGGCGTGCGCGTTCCCGCTAAAGTAGCACTTCGAACCCACAAAAGAGCTTTTCACATGAGCGCGATGTCCCCTAAAATAAGTCTGGGTGCTTCGGGACCCGTACGTATGCCTCGCTGGACGATCTGGAATCTTTCTCTCATCTTGTTGCTAAGCATGAGCCTATCGGCCCAAAGGTACACCGGCCACGATCACGCTGTATTCCATCGTCCGCCGCAACCTTCGGCGACGGTAAAACACCAGACTCCTCCACCACCCTCGAGCAGCTCGAAGGCTCCAACCAAGAACACGCCTGCCGCCCCAGTGGCGCAACCGGCGCCACGTTCTGTGGCATCGCCGCAATCCAACCCAAAGGAGCAAACCAACCCCAACGAGACGCCGGGTGAATTTGCTTCCGCAAGCGATTCGCGACCTCACGTTTAGCGGCCGCTCAACGATTGCGTAGGGCGCAAAAAATTTACACATTCGTAGCACTCACCCTGTAAGATACAACCCTATGCAGGAAAAGCCGTTGGAGATTGAGCGTGTGGACGAGGCGGGCGGCGGTGGGGTGATCATGCGCCTGCACGGCCCACTATTGCTTGGAAACTTCTTTCCTTTTCAGTCGATGGTGCGGAGTGACCAATCAAAGGTGCTGGTCGTCGACGTAGCTGACGTGCCGTATATCGATTCTGCCGGTATTGGCTGCCTGGTAGGAGCCCATGTCTCGCGTGAGCATTCCGGGCGGAAGCTCATCATTGCCGGTGCGAGCCAACGCCTTCTGGAGATGCTGAAGGTCACTAAAGTGGACCAGTTGTTTACGTTTGCTGAGTCGGCGGAGAAGGCCCTCAGCAAGTCGTAGATCCATCCTTGATCAACTTCGATTGCGGGTGAGGAGTGGCGTGCGTGACGGCGCCGTTACGGCTGCACAGAAACGCTGTTGCCCGAATAGGTAATGGTGCGGTCGGCGCGATCGGTCAAATCGATGCCGGTTCCGTGCTGCTCTGACACAAACACAACTTTGAAAGTTCGACGCTCCAACATTCCGGGGAAGGAGCCGTTGCGCTCGCCGATGGTGAGTGTATGTGAGGCTTCGTTCCACTGGATGAGGATCGTGGCGAAGACGCCTTTCTCGTAGTTGTAGCCGTCGTTTTCATCTTCATAAAGCGTGAAGGAACCATCGGCTCCGCGGTAAAGGCGCAGCTCGATCGGATCGGCAGGCTTTTCGGCGGCATAGTGGAGATCAGGTCCCATCGGAATAATGGAACCTGCGCGGATGAAGAGGGGGATGCGATTAAGGGGAGCAGCGGTTGTGATGGTCTTTCCGCCTTCCATCTTCTGTCCGGTCCAGAAGTCATACCATATCGCCTTGGGTAAATACATGCGCCGGGTCTCGGCGCCAGGCTCGCTGACCGGACTCACCAGCAGCGCCGGACCGAACATAAATTCGTCGCCGATGTTGAGTGCCTGCGGATCTCCGCGGAAATCCATCGCGAGGGCGCGCATGGGCGTGTAGCTATCGTTCGTTACGCGCCAGGCCATCGAGTAGATGTAGGGCAGCAAGCGATAGCGCAGGCGGTCGTAGTTGACGAGGACCTTCTGCATGTCAGCGCCGTAGGACCAGAGTTCGTTCTGGTCGTTGGTGCGGGTGCCGTGCACACGAAAGATGGGGCTGAAGGTGCCGAACTGGAACCAGCGCACGAAGAGCTCGCGATAGGCGGGATCCTCGGGATTGCCGCTGACGAAGCCGCCAATGTCGGTCGTCCAATAAGGAAGTCCGGAAAGCTCGTAGTTCAGGCCGGCGGGAATCTGGCGTCGGAAGGTGATCCAGTCGGAGTTGATGTCTCCTGACCAAGCGGAGACTGCGTTGCGCTGGCTGCCCGCGAACGCCGAGCGCGTGAGGATGAAGACGCGCTTCTTGTCGGTGGTCGCGCGCTGGCCTTCATAGACGGCCGTGGTCGTCATCAGCGGAAAGAGATTGACATAACGATTGCCGCTGCCGATGGCGAGCTTGTGATTGAGCTGGATATTCTCTTCGCGGCCTTCCGTTTCGGGCTCAGTGGTATCGAGCCACCAGGCATCGATGCCCAGCTTGAACAGGCCGTCGTTCATGAGCTGCCAGTAGTACTTGCGCGCATCGGGATTGCTGGCGTCGTAAACAGCCATGCGGTTTTGGTGATATGGCGGCTTGGCAACGACCGTTTTATCGATGAACCAGCCGTTCTTGTCCATGGTGTCGTAGGCTGTGGAACCGGGCTCGAAGAAGGGCCAGACCGAGATCATGAGGTGGAAGTTCCCGCGGTGGAGCTGGTCGATCATTCCTTTCGGGTCGGGATAGTTGGAGTTGAAGACATGCTCGCCTTTGCGGTTCCACCAGAACCAGTCCTGCACCACATTGTCGATAGGGATCATCAGGTCGCGGTACTTTTGCGCCACAGCGAGTAGTTCGGCCTGCGATCTGTAGCGGTTTTTGCATTGCCAGAAGCCGTACGCCCATTTGCCGAACATCGGCGCCGCGCCGGTAAGCTCGCGATAGCCGGCAATGACCTGATCGAGCTCGGGGCCATAGAGGAAGTAGTAGTCGATGGTGTCGGCGATCTCGGAGCTGACGTAGAGCGCATGCTCGAAACGATTGTTGAAGCGGCTGCGTGAAGTGTTATTCCAGAAAAGCCCGTAACCCAAGCTGGAGACCATGAGGGGGACGGCGATGTTGGTGTTGTCCTGAGACAGGTCAACCGCCTCGCCGCGATAATTCCACACCCCTGCCTGATGCTGACCCAAGCCGTAGAGCGCTTCCGTTGAACCATATCCGCCGAGTGTCATGTAGTTTTCTGCGCTATAGGTGTTCTCGCCGTTGACTCTGACGGGAGTCATGGTTTTCGACTCGTCGTGCAAGAGAACATGGCCAGAACTGTCGCTGTAGGTAATTGAGCCGGTCTTGCGATCGATGACAACTTTGAGCTGAGTGGTTGTCAGAGTGAGAGCGTCAGTGCTTTCATCGATCTTCCAGTCAGATGGTGGCCAGCTTGTTTTGACGATGACGGTATTGGGCTGCTCATGGAAGTCCGCTGTCGGAGAGTAAGTCAGATGAATAATGGCCGGAGAACAGACCTGCAAGCGCAAGATGCCTCTCTCCTGGCGGATTAACACCACAGGCTCCTTCTGAAAATCGATGACTGGATTGGGAGCGGTCCATTGGGCGCTGGAGAAAGTCGGAAAAAGGGAGAGAGTTAGCAGCAGGAGAGCGGAGTGAACATGGGAGCGAAAGCTCATAGGGCAGAGTCCCGGATCGAAGTTGGGTTGAATCGCTAGGGTAACAGCCGGCGCGCCAAGTTAAGGAAGCTCAATTCCCAAATTGGGAACCAATGGTTAGTTTCTTTTTCATGCTTGAAATACCGGTAGCGTTGCACCCTCTTGTGGCGATACAAGAATTTCAGGCGAGGCATGGAGTTAATTTGTCCATTGCTGCTCAGGCGGAACTCTCTGCTTTCGCGAGCAATTTGACGCTCGCCGCTTCGCCACATAGGGGTGAAGATTCGGCGAAAAAACTGCTGCTAAACTCCCGCTCCGAGAGATGGATAGCCGTAAGTACCTCCTCGGTCAGTGGCTTGCCAACAATTTTCCTTCAGTGCCTGATGGCAAACGATTCACGAATTTTTTCTGATGTGATGGCACGCACGGGCAGTCTTGGGACGAGACCGGTCTAATCTTCTCTCCAGTGCCGGAACATCCTCTGGGGTCGCTATCGCAGGGTGATTGCTTGCTCGCCCAACTGCTCGTTCATCAGCCGACCCACAAGGGGCTTAAGTGCCTCACCGGTCTTGGCGAGGACGAAGTCGTTAGCCTTTCGCGACCAGTCGAGCTTGAAGCTGGTGGAGAGCGCCGAAATCCAGATCTGGCGCGCGGGCGAGTTGGGCGAGACGACAAACTTGCCAGGAGGGTCCTCGAAGCTGATCTGCAATGCGCCGGCATTGTCTTCGACTTCGAAGTCGGCTTCACCCTCGGCCTCGTAGAGGCTGCGTTTCAGCGATTCGATGGCGGCATCAGATAGGCGGCGAAATTCCTGGTCGTCCATGCAGGGAATTATAAGCGGGTGAGCTGGTGCGACAGACTCGATGAATCCACATTTCCCAGAACAAGGGAAATGTAGGCCACCCATGAACTATCCGAGGTAACGCAGGAAGGATTGCGGTGTGTTGTTGAAGCCCGGGAAGACGGCGTTCAGGTCGCGGTTGCCGAGATGGCGGGTGACGGACTCGCCAACGACCGTACGGAAATCGGTGGTAAGCGCCAGGTCGCGCCCTTCATGCAACTGCGACTGATCGAGCCCGGGCCAGCGGCCATAGACGCGCCCCCCCCGCACCGGACCTCCGAGAACGAACATCACGTTGGCGTGGCCATGGTCAGTGCCGCGATTGCCGTTCTCGCGCGCGGTGCGGCCAAACTCTGACATGGTGATCAGGACTGTACTCTCGGCAAGGTTGCCGAGGTCGGTCCAGAAGGCGGAGATGGAATCGGCGAACTCGCGCAATACGTTGCCCAGCTGTCCCTGGACAGCGCCTTCGTTGACGTGATGGTCCCATCCGCCGATGTCGGTAAATGCGACCTGCACGCCAACATTTGCTTTGATGAGCTGTGCCGTCTGACGCATTGCATCGCCGAAGCGGCCTTTGGGATAGTTTGCTCCAGGCGCGGGGGTGTACTTCTGAGGATCAGCGGATTTGAGCATCTTCACAGCATCGAAGGTTTCTTTGCCAGTGCCGTGCAGAACCGAGTCAACCGATTGCGCGTACATCGCCTCGAATGTATTGCCAATGGGCACCGCAGAGGGATTGCCGCCTTGGATGCCAAATGCATTGAGATTACTAACGGCGAGGGCAGGGGCTCGGCCGGCGAGAATGCGGGGCAGAGAAGTGCCGAGCGCGACGGCGCGAAAAGGGGTGTCGGCGCCGTTGTGTTCGGTTTGCAACGTGCGATTGAGCCACCCGTCCTCTGTGCTCTTTACGCCTGGCGTACCGGATTCCATGTAGTCCTGGGCGTCAAAGTGCGAGCGGGTCTCATCGGGTGAACCTGCGGCGTGAACGATGGCCAGCTGTTTCTGCTGCCACAGAGGCATCAACGAGATGAGCGACGGGTGCAGTCCGAACAATCCATTCAAATCGAGCACCTGCTGGCGGGGAATGTTGATGCTGGGGCGCAGGGAATAGTAGGCAGCTTCGCCATGCGGAACGACGATGTTCAGGCCATCAGCCGCGCCACGCTGAAAGACCACAATCAGGCGTTTGTTGGCGAGCGAAGAATCGGCTGCACCGAACGCGGCGCGAGCAAGGAACTGGGGAATGGCGGCAGTGCCGACCACGGCCATCGCGCCACCTTTCAGGAATGCTCGTCGTGTGATGCTCATGTTGGTTGGCCTCGGTTAGCGACGTTGGAATTCCGGTGAGCCCAGCAGCAGCGCCACCGTTACATCGGGCCCAGGCCGTCGGCTTGCGGTTCCATCAGCGCCGGACACTTCTTTCTCGATTGTCTGGTGGGTTTGCAAAGAGAGGGAACCCGAGAGCAAGAGCTCTTCCAGTTGCGATTGGGCAACGTACGGGTCATCAGCCGGCAGATCCTGCGAGTACGGCAGCAGCTTCCTGAGATCAAAGGTGGTGCCGGGGATCTTGTTGTTGACCAGCGACAGCGCGAAATTCATTCGATCGAGCAGCGCTGCCGAGTTCACCCAGACGTCTGCTTTGGTGGAGTAGCCGGTCGGTGGCTGCATGCCATAAATCTGCATGCCCATCGTGTTGAGGGTGCGCAGCAGAGGCTGGGTTTCGGTGATTCCGGAATCAGTTGCACGCAATGCAGACACCACGAACTCCAAGGGTGTTTTCACCTTGGCGCGATAGGTTTCGGGCGCCCAGAATAGCGGCGACTTCAGCATGGTGCGCATAACCTCGCGAAGGTCGCCGTTGGTCTTGTGGAAGGTAGCGGCCATCTGCTCAACCAGCGCGGGCGGGGGATCGTCAGAGACAAAGCGCTGGGCCAGCTTCAGAGAGAGGAAGTGCGCGGTGGAGGGATGATGGGCGAGGATGTCTAGCACCTGCAAGCCTTCTTTTTCGCCGTTCTGTTTGATCTTGTGGCCTAGGACAGTTTTTGTACCCGGCTCGTGCAACTGCGGCTTGAAGACAAAGCCGCCGCCCTCACGAGGATCTTCGAGAGTCCAGCCAGTAAACACGCGGGCGACTTCGGTTACATCTTTCTGGGTGTAGCCACCATTGACGCCGAGGGTGTGAAGCTCCATCAGCTCCCGCGCGTAGTTCTCGTTCAGTCCGCTGCGGCGTTTCTGCTGATTTGGTTTGGCGGGATTCTGGGGAGGTCGCGGATTTGGAAACGAGACGGGATGAGGCCCGAATGGTCCATTGGCCCAGCGTGGACGGGCTGCTTTATGTGCCGGGTTCATCGGCTGTCCGGTTGCAGCGGGGGAGTCGGGGCCTTCGCTCTGCCAGTTGTCGAGGTAAAAGAGCATCGCGGGACTGTAAGCCGTAGCCACCAGGAGGTCTTTGAACTTTCCCAGGACGTGAGGGCGGATGACATCACGCTCGTAAGCGGTGACCAAGTAGCGATCGGCGCCTTTGCCGATGTATACGTTGAAGTGGTTGAACCAGAAGTCCGTCAGCACCTCTTCGAGCTGGCGGTCGCTATAGATAGCGCGCAACAGCTTGGCGGATTGGACTTCGTAGTCCACGAGGCCTTGCGGGTTGTCGAGCGCAATGACGGTCTCCCGCTGCTCCGGCGTAAGACCGGAGAGCAGCGCCTGTCTCTTAGGGCCGGGCAGCCCCTTCAGAAGCTCGGCCTGCTCGATGGCAGGCATGGCCAAGATCCTCTGCATACGCAAGTCGGGCGGAAGCAGGGTGAGCGAATCGACTTGTGAATGGGCTTCGCGCCGGTCGTCCCTAATTTGGGACGGCTTGGTAGCCGCGACCGTCTGGGCCTGGGCGGCGGGGGCGACGATGGCGCCTAGAGAGGGAGCAGCAGGTGCGGCATTCTGCTTATCACCCTGCTTGTTCTGTAGCCGTGCGATCCCGGCCAGGTAAATCGCGTGGCGATTGGGATCGTTGGGAATTACGACCTTACCTTCCATCGCCGCTTTCAACACTGGGTTGGGAGGGAAATTCACCGCCAGCTCTTTGCTGCTCATTTGCAAGGTTCGGTATTGGGCCAACCGCGCCTCGATGGCGCTGTCATCAATCTTGTCAGGATGAAGTTGCAGCTCGATCCAGTTGTCGACTCCCAAGACGAGGACCTTCTCGGGATCGCCGGGTCGCGGCCCAAAGGTTAGCCGGTCGAGAGCGTGGACGGCCCGCTGGCGCTCGTCCTGGACGCTGGTGGACGGCTTATTCTTCGCCACGAGAGCGACGGCTATAGAGAGCGCAATGAGGAGCAGTGTGGTGGCAAGTAGATAGCGCTTCATCACGGCAGGCTCCTGGACCGTTGCTGGAAAGTTAAAACCGGAGGGCAGGGGAAAGTTGCTGGAGGATAGTGGCTAGTGATTAATCGACTGTCGCACAATTGCCCAGGAAAAGGCAATTTTCTGCCGCCCATGAGGAGTTGTCCCCACCATGGGACGGATTCAGAAA
>DASRAA010000195.1:0-9033 GCA_035638375.1 Binatia bacterium
GCGGAAGAGCATGGCGGAAAACAAAACCAAGCCCACCAAATTGAGCGTGACAGCGTTTATTGACGCTCTCACCGACCCGACCAGGCGTGCAGATGCCAAGGTGCTCGTCAACCTGATGGAAAGCGCCGCCGGCGAGAAGCCGAAGATGTGGGGACCATCCATAATCGGCTTCGGCAGCTACCACTATACCTATGACAGCGGTCGTGAGGGCGATATGCCGCTCATTGCTTTTTCACCTCGCAAGGCCGCAACTGTTCTGTATAACATCATCGCGTTCAGCGATTCCGAGGCGCTCCTGGCCAAGCTCGGCAAGCACACCACCGGCAAGGGCTGCCTCTATATCAAGAAGCTCGCTGATGTAGATCAACGAGTGTTGAAAACCATGATCCGAAAATCCCTCACTGCCAGTCGAGCTCCGCACGCAGATTAGCGAGGCCAGAAGCACCAGCGAATTGTCCCTATCGGCGGCAAACCGGAAGGGTGCGATGAGTGGCGTAACATCCCCTTTCACAGGACAAGTAACGTCAGCATCAGGCGCGGTTGTTACGAAATTTGTGGCGAAGTTCTCTGGCGAACAAAAAGCGAACATGATAAGCTGTCGTCGTGGACGAAGGACGCAAGCGCGTGCTCGGTATCATTGCTGGCATTCTGGTAGCACGCCACCTGAAGACAACGGAAGACCTGTTTGCTACGAAGCCGAGTCCGAGGACGGAATCACTCGTTGCTTCTGCGGTTCAGTGGGCGGAGAAGATCATGCGTAAAGTTGACGCGCAGTGTGGTCGTGAATCAACCTGAGTCAGCGCTCACGATTCATCTACCCTGCACCGCGAGCAGAATGTGGCTGATACGGGCAATTAGATAAACCTGGGCTGATTAGCCGAAATTGACCGACAATACCTTTGGCCCTATCATCAAGCATCCTTTCTGCACCCCACCGTAATGATCGACACGACGATCTCGCACTACCGCATTATCGGGAAACTCGGTGGCGGCGGTATGGGTGTCGTCTACAAGGCCGAGGACATCGATCTCCGGCGCTTCGTTGCCCTGAAATTTCTCCCCGAGCATGTGGCCGGCGATGCCCAGGCACTGGCGCGGTTTCGGCGGGAGGCACAGGCTGCGTCTGCGCTCAACCATCCCAACATCTGCACTATTTACGAAATCGGCCATAACGAAGGACAGTCCTATATTGTGATGGAGTTCCTCGACGGCGTGACCCTGAAGCATCGCGTCGCGGGCCAGCCGCTGGAGACGGAGCTATTGCTGGAGCTGGCCACAGAAATCGCTGACGCGCTGGATGCGGCGCACGCGGAAGGCATTATCCATCGCGACATCAAGCCGGCCAACATCTTCGTCACTCGCCGGGGTCATGCGAAAATTCTCGACTTCGGACTCGCGAAAGTAGCTGCGAAAGTCGCTGCAACCGGCCAGACGGCAACCGAGCTGGCGCCATCCGATGCGCATCACCTGACCAGTCCTGGTGCGATCCCAGGGACGATTGCCTATATGTCGCCGGAGCAGTTGCGTGGCCGAGAGCTAGATGGCCGCAGCGACCTGTTTTCCTTTGGAGCGGTGCTGTATGAGATGGCCACCGGCAGGATGCCATTCGAGCGTAGCAGCTCGAGCGAGATGATCAGCGCGATTCTGCGCGACGAGCCCCGACCGGTATGGCAGCTGAACCCCTCAGTGTCTCTCGAACTGGAGGCGGTCATTCGCAAGGCCCTGGAAAAGGACCGCGGCCTGCGCTATCAGGATGCCGCCGATATGCGTGCCGATTTGCGGCGGCTCAAGCGCGACACCGATTCACGCCATTACTCGCGGCCAGAAAACTGGAATGCAGCGGGCGCAGTACCAGCGGCTCAGCCGGAACACACCAGCAGCAGTGCGGTCGCGATCAGGGTTGTGAAGCAGCACAAATTGGCGGCGTTGGCAGGCATCGTTACAGTCTTGGTGCTCCTGGGCGCGGCTGCGGTGGGCATCTATTCGCTCTTGCACCGCCCTGCCTCGATGCCCTTCCAAAACTTCACGGTCACGCAGGTCACGAATTCAGGCAAAGCCGCACTGACTGCCATCTCGCCTGACGGCAAGTTCGTGCTCACCGCCATCGACGAAAACGGATTGCAGAGTCTCTGGCTGCGAAATGTGCCGACCGGCAGTGATACCCAGGTCATTGCGCCGTCGGCAGCGCATTACGAAGGTCTCGCCTTTTCGCCCGACGAAAACTACATTTACTTCCGCAAGGCTGTAACTGCAACGCTTAGTACGTTTGACCTGTACCGCGCTCCGGTGTTGGGTGGCACTCCGCGGCTAGTTGTGCGGGACATCGACAGCGACGTCGCTTTCTCCCCCGACGGCCATCGCATTGCGTTCGCCCGCGCAAATAATCCAGAAATCGGCAAATATCGCCTGCTCACCGCAACGGCGGACGGTAAGGATGAGAAGGTGGTGTTGATCAGAGCTGCAAATTTAGTGACACGCTACCTGTCATGGTCTCCCGCGGGCAACCGGCTTGCCCTGCAAGTGGCACAGCCGGGCGACGCTCTTGGCGGAATCGATGAAATTGATCCACATACAGGCGATGCCCACCAACTTGCCGCCTTTAGCGATAAACTGCCTCTCGAAACAAAGTGGTCGCCCGACGGACGGGGAATTTTCCTCACCTACTCAGCCAAAGGACCAAATTTCGCTCGCGGGCAGATCGGATTTCTGCACATCACGGGAGAGAAGTTCCAGCCTATTACTCGCGATACCAATGGATACACCACTCTGACCGTCTCTGCCGACGGGCGGACTATCGCGACCGTGCAGACCAAAACCAGCCACAGCCTTTACGTGCTTCCCGGAGCGGGAGGCCAATCACCCCAAGCGAATGCTCTGCCCTCTGTGGGAGAGGATATTCGCCGGCTGAACTGGGGTGCTGATGGCAACTTGCTCGTCAGTGATGGCGCTCGGCTGTGGCGAATTGGAACCGACGGAAAAAATCCTACGCAATTGATCTCTGACCCAAATGCAAACCTTTCTGATCTGACAAGCTGCGGCCGATACATAGTTTTCGCGTGGTTTTTCCATGAAGGGACGACTACCGCCATCTGGCGCTTCGATGCAGATGGCTCGAACCCAGTGCGGCTTACAGGTAGCAAGCGTGACCGTGACCCTGTGTGCTCGCCCGATCAAAAATGGGTGTATTACCGCGCCGCCCATTCGACTGGTAATGACGAGATTTATCGAGTGAGGCTAGATGGTTCGGGCGCGCCAGAGCCGCTCCCCGGCAGCACCGATTTTCTTGGATTCATCCTTCCCGCGCCGCTTGCGGTTCCTGCCAGGGGCTCACGGACGGTGGAGATGAGTGTTTCGCCGGACGGCAAAGTCCTGGCTTACGCCGCTGAGCAGACCGGTGGCACGGAGAATTCGGCGAGCATCGCTCTGCTGAGTCTCGAATCCTTCACCTCGCCCCGAATGCTCACCGCTAACGCGCACCAATCGGGCGGAGTGCAGTTCACGCCCGACGGAAAGGCGGTCGCTTATCCCATCCGAGAGAACGGGGTCGATAATATCTGGGTCCAGCCGCTCGACGGCTCTGCAGGGCATCAGATCACCCATTTCACTTCGGATCGAATCGAGGCGTTCCATTGGTCGCCGGACGGGAGGAATCTTGCATTGTTGCGCAGCCATTCCGAATCGGACGTGGTCCTCCTCCAGGAGTCGACGCCTTAAATCCTCGGTTCCTCTTGGTACGTATTTTCTGCTCCTAAGGTCTGCCGCGGCGTGATGCCCCAAATGTGAAAAGGGTGAAAGGTAATGAATAGCTGATTGCGACCACGCGATAAGGTCTTCGTAAATCGCATGCAGAGCTTTAGTGTCTTCGGCATCGACAGGTCAACGGAGGGGGTCATCCCAAAGGTGGACTGAACCCAATTTTGTGCCCAGTGGCAGTTTGGATGCGCTTAATACTTGATGGGCCTTAGCGCAAGCGCCAAGCCAATGAGTTCCCCGACGCGAAAGAAGGCCCGCGGTTCTCAGCCGAACCCACTATGGCCAAGAACAAGCCTGAGCCGCCAGGGTCGGCATCCGCTTGACGTTGGAGGATAAGAGGATAATCGGATATAACCGTTGGCTGGAACGGGGTCTGTGAGGAACCATGTCTTTGTTCCGTTTGTGTCGGCTCGCACTTTCTGTCCCTGCAGTACTGTGTGTGTTAGCGCTGGCAGAAGATCCGACCTTTACTTCGCCTTTACCGACTGGCGTCCGGCTCGATGCCGTAGGTGATGCGGTCGAACTCGGCAGCATGCCTCTCGATATCGTGCCTGCGCACAGTGGCGACAAGGCTGTGGTAGTACTCAGTGGGTGGCGCGAACAAGGTATCCAAATTGTCGATCTGAAAACGCGGCAAGTCACGCAGACGCTGCTACAGGACGGCGCGTTCTACGGCGCGGCCTTCTCGCCCGACGGCAACACGTTTTATGTCTCCGGCGGCAACACCGATTCGATCTTTGTCTACGCGTGGAGGGATGGCACTGCGACGCTTGCCAACAAATTTGTGCTTGCCAAGGAGAAGACGAGCGACGGAACAGGCACGAGTTATCCCGCGGGCATTGCAGTAGCATCGAACGGGAAATTCATTTATGTGGCTGAGAACGTTGGCGATCGCGTGGCGGTCATCAATAGTGCAACGGGCGAGATAGTGCAGAGCCTGCCTACCGATCACTACCCGTATGACGTCCTCCTCAGCAGCGATGGTCATCTCTTCGTCTCTGCCTGGGGGGGCACAACGGTATCTGACTTTCATGTGCTTCCTGACGGCAAGCTCGCGGAACTGGGAGGCATTGAAGTGGGTCGCCATCCTTCAGCATTGGCGGTAGCCGGTCCACGGCTTTATGTCGCGCTCGCCGGAAGCGATCGCGTGGCGATCGTCGACGTCCGCAGCCGTAAAGTAACCGGCTATCTTCAGGACTCCGCACCCGGCGCCCCGCCCGAAGGCAGCACTCCCAATGCAATCGCAATTAGCAACGATCAAAAGCAGCTGTTCATCGCGGAAGCCGATAACAATGCCTTGGCAGTCTTCGATCAGGCCAGCGGCAAGCTGCTCGGGCGCATTCCGACCGATTGGTATCCGACAGCGATTTTAGATACTGGCTTGCAGCTTCTAATCGTCTCGGGAAAAGGTTATGGTACGCATGCCAATCGTGACGGGCCAGTACCGCTGACGAACTGGCCGCAGGGTAATCCACGTGCCTACACTCTTGGCCAGTTGAATGGAAGCTTGCGAGTGCTTCCGTCAACCCTGACTCCGGCCCAACTGACTGACTTTACCCAGCGCGTCGCGGTCGCTAACAACTGGCAGCTAAGTTCTTCGCCGCGACGCTATCCCCCGTTTAAACACGTCATCTACATCATCAAGGAGAATCGCACCTATGATCAGGTGCTCGGTGACTTGAAGGAAGGTGATGGAGATGCCAGCCTGGTTTACTTCCCAGACATCACTATCACCCCGAACCATCACGCCCTGGCGCGGCGCTTCGGATTGTTCGACCGCTTCTTCGTGAACGCCGAGTGCAGCTCGCAGGGGCACATCTGGTCCACTGCCGCGTATGTGACCGACTACGGCGAGAAGGTCATCCCTTCGGCTTACGCGGGCAAACGAGGTGATCCTGACGGCGAGGACAGCGACGAACCGGAGCGTGGCTTTCTGTGGACGCTCGCGAAGACCTCTGGACTCACCTTTCGCGACTATGGGGAAATGGTCAAAGGGAACCCCGGATGGCCGGTTACACAACGCGGCCTTGGCGCCGACGTGAATCCTGATTACGTTCCTTTCGATCTGGTCACCCAGGATCAACGGCGCGCCGACGTGTGGATCGCCGAATTTCAGCGCTTCTTGCAGAATGGCAATATGCCCCAGCTCGAGGTTGTGTGGCTGCCAATGGACCACCTGACCGCCGCACGCCCCGGCAAATGCACACCGAATGCGTGCATGGCCGACAACGATCTCGCACTCGGACGCATCGTGCAGGCGCTCTCAGAAAGCCCGCACTGGAACGACACCGTGATCTTCGTGGTCGAAGATGATTCACAGGCGGGGCCCGATCACGTTGACTCCCACCGCGCGCCGTTTTATGCCATATCGGCCTACAGCCGACCGGGCACGGTGAATCGCTTCATCAACACAACCGATGTGGTGGCCGCGATCGAAGACATCCTCGGTATGGGGCGGCTCTCTAAATTCGACTACTTCAGCCGCCCGCTAGCTGACATCTTCGCATCGACACCCGACCTCACACCCTTCGACGCGATCACACCCAAGCAGAATCTAAGCGAAAAGAATCCGCAGAACACCGCGGCTGCGCGAATGTCGGAGGAGTTGGATCTCAGCTCTGTCGATCGCGTGGATGACCAGGTGTACAACCGAATTCTGTGGACGATGCTGAAGGATGATGCACCGCAACCTCAGATTCGCAACTGGGCACCGCTGCATGCGCTGGAAGCGAGCCAATAACTAGCTTCTTTGTTTGTATTGGTAAGTTCGTCGAGGGACATATCTCGTCTACAACAACAATCGTCTGTTAGAGCGGCAAAAATCTGAACTTGTTTTCCCTTCTGCCTAAAACCGAGAAGAGAATGCAGCCCCTGAAGTCCAATTAAGGTCTGCCGCGGCGTAATGCCCAAATTGTGAAAGGGGTAAATTTGTGCCGTGGTTTTGACCGCCTCAAGCCGAGCACACAACCCTCGCTAATCGTGGCCCTGAAGTGCCGGCCGTCGCCCGAGACTGTCAGCCGAAACAAAGTGCTCATGGGCACGATCTGCCGCCGATGGCTTCGGGCGCATCAGTAACGTCGCCGCGAAGCCCAGCGGGAAGTTCTGCGTCAAGATCTCGATGGTGTGGATGAAGCGCTGGGCAGATCCCATAAACGGGTTGGGCGGAATGAGAAGAGCCAGTCCGCCGGTTACCCATATCAGCAGACCAACCGCAATCGCGCTGTTCATTCGGCTCATACGCAGGGTGCAAATGACCGGCAAGACGGCGAGGGCCATCATGACACCGCGGCCGAACTCAATCGCCCAGAACCACAACCCCAGAGGGGCAACCTTGGTCACTGCGTCGGGATAGTATTGCCTGGTGAAGAACTGATAAGTGATCCCGCCAAAGACCAAGTAGAACAGCACGTACACCAGTCCAGCGGCAAATACCATCATGACAAGCGCAGCCGGTGGCCGCAATTTGAGGCTATAGTCCGAGGCGCGGGGAAGCCTGAGCAGGCTAGCCAAAGCCGCCAAGATCGCACTGATGATTGTGTAGGTAAAGCACTCGCTATACAGATCGCGCATGGCGTGTTGTTTCATCTCAGGAGTGGCAACGAACAACAGTGCTTCGGACCAAGTACAAAGACACGCCACAACGAGCAGCACGGGAAGGATCACGGCAAATTGGCCGGTGAACTTCCTCGGTCCAAACATTGCCACGGGCACGAACGATGCTGTCATGACGACCCCGGCTGAATACCACCAGGCAAAATTACCCGCTCCCAACGCGACGATGCTCATTCCCAGGCCGCCGAGCAAACAGTACAGAATGATTCGAAACTTCATAGAACCTCCTCACGCGAACCAACTCAAGCGAAGTTACTTTTAACGCTCGTAAGCGGCGAGCGCCTTCTTTGCCCACTGCAAGGTGGCTTCGTACTGAAGGATTCCGCTTTCCAGTGCGAGTTTGCCGGAAAGCGAAACGTTTTCTCCCATAGCATCGAGGTAAACGCGAAGCGATGGTACATAGGCAGCGAGCTCCGCAATCAGGGACTTGAGAAAACTGGCTGAAGCCTCACGGCCGAGGAGCTCGTCCATAAAGCCGAAGCGCAACATGACTTCCTTGAAATTACTGACTACGTCGTCTCGGGTCAGGCCAAGGCCTGCCCAGCGTTTAAGTTCAGCCTGCCCAGCGGAGGTAATGCGAAACAAACGTCGACGGCGCAGACCGGCGCGGTCTTGAACCTGGCTGCGGACGAAGCCCTGTTTCTCAAGCCGACGTAGAGCGGGATAAATCGCTCCGGGGCTATCGCTGAAAGATTTCATGGGGGTGGCGAAGAAGAACTTGCGCAGGTCGTAGCCGGAGGCAGAGTTCTGATGAAGCAGGCCGAGAAGGGCGTAGCCAAGAGTAGTGGGCGGGTTCATAGTACGTAAAGTACTGTATCGCTACGTACCTATAAATGCAAGAGCGCCGGCACCATCTACGCCCTGAAAGAAAACTCCTGAGCTGTAACCCGCTGACATTGCGGCTCTTGCCGCGTTGCCAGTCTGCAAGTAGTGGCGCACAAAAGCCTCGCGGCGGGGATTTGTTTTGCGTTTTTTCTGCTAGCAGAATGTGAAGGTGGGAGCAAGATTCCAGCGACGTTTTGTGAAGGTTGCTG
Source organism: Binatia bacterium (assembly GCA_035638375.1). Lineage (GTDB taxonomy): Bacteria > Acidobacteriota > Terriglobia > Terriglobales > Acidobacteriaceae > DASRAA01. Next base: position 8,400 of record DASRAA010000195.1, read on the forward strand.
TGCTCACAGCTTGAGTTTAGCGCAAGAGTCCAGAAAGGATTGGTTGTGTAATCGCTTGCTGTTCACGCCAGCAAACCATCGGTCGTCACAGAGCACCCACTCAGTTGTGTGTAACGCTCACTGTATGAAAAGTCTATGGATGGCGGTGACCTGCTCCCCTAGACCGCCGTTATTGTTTGAATACCAACGGTGGTCCGCTGATGCGCTTACCTTTCAGGCCCACGCTCACCTCGACTCGATCGGCGATCTTGATGAATGGAATGCCTTTGTTCATTCCGTAGTCTTTGCGGTCGAATGCCATCGTCCCCTTAATCGCGCCTGAACCCGTGCCTTGGCCGGAAACCGTAAGTGTTAGCGTCTCAGGTTTGGAGACGCCGCGTATGGTGAAGGTACCTAGCACGTCAAAGCTATCCGGCCCCGTTTGCACAATCTTCGTTGAGTGGAACGTAATCAATGGATCGTGATCGACATTGAAGAAATCTTTGCTCTTCAGCTTATCGTCTTTCATCTGACTGCCGGTATCTACGCTAGCCGCCTGAATCTTCACATCAAGCACGCCAGTCGTCACATCGGGGGATGTAAAGGTAAGACTTGCATCCCACTTGTCGAACGTGCCCCTTATCTCAACGGAAGC
>DASRAA010000196.1:0-5141 GCA_035638375.1 Binatia bacterium
TGGGCGGCGCAGGCATACCTGCGTGCGGCCGCGCATCTGGGGATATGGATGAAGCGGCAAGGCCTTTCTGTAATGAAGTTGGACGAACAAGTCATCCGAGAATTCGCTCGTCACCTGTCTTCGTGTCGTTGCTTGGGCAAGAATCGAGGGATCTACGATGATGCGGTGATTGGGGCTCGCCATTTTCTGGATTATTTACGAGGTACCGGAGTGACGCCAGCCGGTGCCCCTCTTGAGAAACCACCGTTGCCAACCATTATCGATGGATTTGAGCGGTGGATGCGGCAGCATCGGGGAGTATCCGAGTCGACCTTGGCGCCATACCGATTGGTCCTCACGAAGCTACTTGGCGCCATCGGAGAAATACCTGGCAACTACAACGCGCACGTCTTAAGGCGCGGCGTGGAAATGCAGACGAGTCGTTGCGGCCGAAGTTGGGCGAAGATGGTCATCACAACGGTCCGGATGTTCCTGCGTTACCTCGTCGTGCACAACCTGTGCAATCCCAACCTGGTAGATGCTCTGCCGACCATTGCTCATTGGAAGCGGGTGTCCTGTCCAGCCTATCTCTCAGAAGAGGAAGTCGAGAAACTCATCGCCGCCTGTAATCCTGTAACAGCCGAGGGTGCACGAGATAGGGCGGTGGTTTTGCTTTTGGTTCGGCTTGGATTGCGCGCTGGCGATATCGTACATCTGCTTCATGCAGACATCGATTGGGAGTACGGCGCTCTTCAGTTAACTGGAAAGGGGCGTCGCCAAAGCGCGCTTCCGCTGCCTCAAGACGTAGGCGATGCCATTCTGAACTACGTAGAGCACTGGCGTCCTGACGTTCGCGATGAACATGTCTTTCTGCGCGTGAATGCGCCGTTCGTCCCACTGGCCGGTAGTTCGGCGGTGTCTTCTCTGGTTCGCCGTGCGGCGCGACGAGCCGGCCTATCCGCGAGGCGTATCAGCGCGCATATCCTGCGTCATACGGCGGCGAGTCTGATGCTGCGGAAAGGGGCGTCGTTACAAACTATCAGCCACGTCCTGCGTCACCAGAGTCTCGATACTACTGTGATTTACGCCAAAGTCGACGTAGAGATGTTATCGGAGATTGCTCAGCCTTGGCCCGAGGAGGTGGTGCCATGTTGATGCAGGCCATCGACAGCTATCTTCAGTTGCGAAGGGCGGCTGGCTTCCAACTCCGCGATACAGAGGCGCTACTCAAGGAATTTGCATGTTACGCGACTGAAAGAGGTGAGATCCACATCAAGGCCGACACCGCGATCACATGGGCCGGCCGTGCAACGTCCCTGAAACAACGAGCGCGACGTCTGAGCAGCCTTATCCTGTTTGCACACTACATCCGCGCTGAGGATGCCAAACATCAACTTCCTCCGGCAGGGGTCTTTGGCTATTACCCGCACTCGCGCCGACTACCACACATCTTCACACCGACCCAAATCGCTGCAATTCTCGCTGAAGCCAAGCAACTCCCGCCGGCAGGATCTTTGAGGCCGCTTACTTTCTACACGCTCTTTGGGCTGGTGGCGGCCTGCGGTTTGCGGATCTCGGAGACGCTCGCACTCCAAATCGATGACATCCGTTCTGACGGACTTTACATCCGTGAGACCAAATTTCGAAAAAGTCGGCTTGTGCCACTTCATCCAACGACAGAAAAACAACTGATCCTCTACCTTGATCGTCGCCAACAACTGGCACCCGCTGAGACACGTGTGTTTATCTCTCTGCGCAGTAAGCCCCTGCACTATGCGACCGTGAATGAGACCTTCCTTTTTCTCCTGCGCAAGCTCGGGCTGCATGAAGGGCCGGGGCAGCCCGGCCCACGGCTGCATGACCTAAGGCACACCTTTGCCTCAAGGGCGTTAGAGAACAGTCCACATGAGCAATCGAGAATCACCAAGCACATGCTGGCCCTCAGCACTTACCTCGGACACGCGCATATCAGCGATACGTATTGGTACCTGCAGTCCACAAAGCATCTCATGACGGATATCGCCGATGACTGTCAAGCCTATTTGGCGGGAGCACAACTATGACTCTCATCGCGCCCCATATTACTGCCTACTTACGCGAGAGGTTGCCCAACGAACGAAAGGCCAGTCCCCATACCTGCGACACCTATGCTTATGCGTTTCAGCTGCTCTTCCAGTTCGCCAGCCAGCGGCTGGGCTGCTCGCCAGCCGCACTCCAGTTGGAGCAACTCGATGCGTCTCTGATATTGGCTTTCCTCGAACATCTTCAAGCGGGCCGGCGTAACGGCCCGTCCACACGAAACGCACGTCTGGCTGCTATCAAGTCGTTTATGCACTTCCTTGAATACCGTGTTCCATCGGCCCTGGAACAACTTCGTCAGGTGCTAGCCATTCCGTTTCAAAAGACTGACATCCGCCTGGTGCGACATCTCACGCAAGCTGAAATGCAGGCCATACTCGATGCCCCCGATCCGAACACTCGTGATGGCGTCCGCGATCGCTCCATGCTTCACTTGGCGTTCACTGGCGGCCTTCGGGTTTCCGAATTAGTCGGACTCAAACTCAGCGATGTTACATTTCGCGCGGGCTATCTCGATATCCACGTGATGGGAAAAGGGAGGAAGGAGCGCGTCCTTACTCTCTGGAAGACTGTTGCAGGCAGCCTGCGAGCGTGGCTTTCCATTCGAGGCGACGCGAGCGTTCCTGAACTGTTCCTCAATGCGCGCGCCCAGTCCCTCACCCGCTCTGGCTTCAAGCACATCGTTAATAAGCACATTCCCGCTGCCGTTAACAAATGCCCTTCCTTAAAAACCAAACGAGTGTCGCCGCACGTTCTGCGGCACACTTGCGCCTTAAACACTCTGGAGGCGACCGGTGATATCCGCAAAGTAGCCCTCTGGCTCGGGCACGAAAGCATTCAGAGTACTGAGCTATACCTCCGGGTGGACCCTTCACAGAAGCGCGAAATGCTTGAGGCCGTCCTACCTCCGACTCTGAAACGAGGCCGTTTCCGACCAGCAGACAAGCTCATCGCTTCATTCAGAGGCAAATAGTTATGTGCAGGATAATTACTCCCAGAGGCTTGTCTCCGTAGATTCCGTCTGGGTCCAGAGCACATAACTTTTCTCGGCACATCAGATCGCGATGTCATGCTCAGCCCCAGGCTACTCACGGCACTGCGCACCCACTGGCATTTCTACCATCGCAAATCCAGCACCTGGCTGTTCCCCAGCAACTATCGTAAGGATCGGCCGATCGACACGAAAACCGTTTGGTACGCATGCCAGAAAGCCGCCCAGCGCGCCGGCCTCCAGAAACGCGTTCATCCCCACACTCTTCGCCACTGTTTTGCGACGCATCTCTATGAGGCCGGCACGGATCTTCGCACCATTCAGATTCTGCTCGGGCATGAAGATCTGAAAGAGACTCTGATTTACGTGCACCTGGCTATCCAGCGCCTCAACGCCACGGCCAGTCCTTTGGACTCGCTATCCATTAACGACAAGCCCATCGGCGAGAAATAGGTGCGCCGGCCACCTCTCGAGGTGGCCGATATCATCCGCGCAGCGGGAGAACTGTTCATCGAACAGAACCGCCACTGGCTTTGTTGGAAGCACGTGAAAGTACTGCGGGCCATTGAGCGTTGTCGTACCGCCGCACTCGGCGGTCATCTCGATGAATGCACCCGTTGCGGGCATCGCGCCATCTCCTTCAATAGCTGCAGAAATCGGCACTGCCCGAAATGTCAGACCGCCGCTCGGGACCGCTGGATCGCTGCGCGTCAAAAGGAACTTCTGCCCACCCGCTACCTCCATGTGGTCTTCACCCTGCCTGGCCGCTTGTCCCCTTTGGTGCTACAGAACAAGAAAATCATTTACGATCTCCTGTTCCGCACCAGTGCCGAGACCCTACTGGAAGTCGCTCGCAACCCAGAACACCTCGGTGCGGAGATCGGTTTCTTCAGTGTCTTGCATACGTGGAGCCAAAAGCTCACCGCTCATCCGCATGTCCATTGTGTCGTGCCGGCCGGCGGTCTCTCGCTCGATCACACCCGTTGGATTCGCTCCCGCGACAACTACTTCCTTCCCAAGGAAGTGCTGGCGGAACTCTTTCGCGGCAAGTTTGTCGACGCGCTCAAAGAGGCTTTTCAGAATGGCCAGCTGCACTTCCACGGAGACTTGAAGCTTCTGGCGCAACCCGAGATCTTCGCTGCTTGGCTCCGGCCCCTGCATCGACAGCATTGGGTGGTTTATTTAAAACGTCCCTTCGGTGGCCCCGCATACGTCGTGCAATATCTCGGTCGCTACACTCATCGCGTGGCCATCTCCAACCACCGCTTGGTCTCTTTTAAGGACGGCCAAGTCACCTTTCGCTGGCGTGATTCCGCTCACCACAACGAGCAGAAGCTTATGACCCTGTCCGTCGACGGATTCTTACGGCGCTTCTTACTGCATATCCTTCCGAAAGGCTTTGTGCGCATCCGTAATTTCGGCTTCCTGGCCAACCGTCGGCGCAGCACTCTTCTGCCACTTTGCTTTCAGTTGCTGGGCGCAACCCCACAACCACCTGTCGAAGAACACTCCCCCTCTAGCCAAGACGCTGCAGAACTTTATCGCTGTCCTTACTGTGGCGGACCCATGAAGGTCAGCGAAAGGCTCACCGCTGCCGAGATCCTACTTCGCTCTCCACCAGAGGTCACCGCTGCGGCATGAAACCGCTATCCCCAACTCGCTCACTCTGCGCGTCTCGGCGCGCTCCGTACCTCTTTGTCGTCCCAACAAACAAATTTCCCTGCAAGTCTCTTCGACGACCGTATTGGCTGGACTTTCTTGCTCCAGGCGCCTCTTTGCCTGGCGCTGTGAAGGCCCGAGCTCCGCAGCGCAGCCTCGCCAAATCTCAATCCTCGCCCTTCCCCTCAATTGAATTTGCATAACAGCCCGCATCCGCCGCAACCGCGGACGGCCACGTCCAAACGGCTTTACCGGACGCGCGAAGAGCTCTGCCTCTCCGTTCACGCCTGAGCGAGAACGCGCATCCGTTAAAGCTCTAACGTTTGGACGTAGCCGCCCGGCGGCGGACGCTTCGCGTGAGGTAACCCAGCGTTGGTTGCTTGATGGCGTAGATATAAGTGTGGGTCACAGGAGGTGTTCCCGTGACCCATCT
>DASRAA010000197.1:0-9210 GCA_035638375.1 Binatia bacterium
AAGCAGTTCAGAAAAAGAAGTAGGCGCGGCCACGGGCAAACGGCCCAGTGCCCGAGCCTAAGGACTCGGCTTGGAATCGAACAGCCTCGACGGGGATTCCGGTTTGAGTTGGATGAGGTGTTTCGGTTCGATTCTTTAGAAAGCCGGATGACTGAGGTTTGGCGCTGCGAGTCATTCGACTTCCTCCACTCGCATTACTACAGCCTATCTGTCCCAAATAACGAGAAGTTGCGGCCTTGTAAGTAGCTGAAAACAGGCAGGTGGAATCAGCGCGGTTTTCGAGAGGGTTTTCTGACACAGCGTGATAGGCTGGCGGCATGTACTGGCGTCAGACCGAATAATTTCGCGGTGCAACCGCCCAATTCCTTGGAGAGGAAGCCATGCGAAGCGTCATACTTGCTTTCGGATTTCTTGTCGTTGGGACCTGCATTGGATTCTTCTTGGGAAGTCGCTCAACAGGACTTTGCACAGTATTCGCTGCCTCCCCGACTCCTCAGAATCAGCTAACGGTGTCTAATGCCAAGCCTCGTGTCCGCGGGATCGCCAAGCGTTTCCGAGGCGACGAATTCAGAGGTCAAACCCTGCAACTAGACGGTATGGAGTTTATCGACGCGACGTTTCAAGGAGTGACGTTTACCTACTCGGGAGGAGCGTACTCTTTCCAAAACGTGACTTTCTCATTGCCGTTAACAGTCAGATTGGAAGGCCCCGCCGCCAACACCTCCGAATTGATCAACTTGATTCGGTCGCTGAATTCGGGCGAACGGCGACTCTCGCCTAGTACCGGCGTTCCGGTCGTTCGAGAGACAGGTACCCGGAAGACCGTGAGGAAAGTGACCTTTGCCGGCCCATACTTGCGATAGAGTCTGCTGCGTCTCGGGTGCTCGAATCCCCGGCCCCGGCTTACAGAGGGTTTTCAAGCATCTTGGACGCTCCCGAACAAGAGCAGCTGCGACACTTGGGACAATAACTTCCACGAGAAACACGAAGGCTGTCAGGTACACACCGCCAGCAAGCGGTCATGAAGGCAGGAGCTGGCCGCTGTGCCACAGGAGCAGAAATTGAAAAAAGCCGCCAATCTCCCCCGAGATGGCGGCCCAACCCTGCTCCGCCGGGTTGAGGAAAGCGGCGCAGGCATTGCTCTGAATAGTCGCAGTGGTTGCGCGGCTGGGTCGTTGCGCTGGGGCAATGAAGAGAAGCGCATCAGCTTGTTAGACCCTTGCCACCACCCTACTGCGGACTGATCACCTGCAGGGCAAGCCAGTTTCCCTTTTGCTGGCTGGGCGGCTTTGCCCACACCACGGACGCCGGCACACCTGTTTTTCAGGAGGCGACCTTCCTGTCTGCTTAGGGGTTAGTATCTGGCGGGGAACAGAGGTGGTTTTCGATTTGCGTATGTGCGTCCTGCGCTTAAAATCAAAGCAATATGCTCCAAGTGACTACGCCAACGGCCCGATTCTAGCTGGTGCGTTTCGGAGTCGTACCTCGCGCACAGTGGTAGACCGCTCCGGCGCGCTCATAGAAGCCACGAGTGAGCCACGAATTCCGAAACCGGTATTTATAGAAGTCGAGATGATGCGAAACTCATGACAAAGCGTGCTCAGAAAGGTTCCGAAAGAAGTGACTTCCTTGCGCACTGCCGTTCGCATCCACACGCAGATAACCCGCGTGTCGGCGCGGTAGTCCCCAAAAAGTTCGATGGTGCCGCTTTCACGAACTCGCAATGGCCATGCTGCTAACACTCAAACGCCACATGCGGGAACCTCGTAGACCCTGCTAACTCCGCCAGGAAATGTGCGCAGGCCCGCCTCACTGAGGCCGTTGTTCCATCCACTATCGCGGATGCGATGGAGCTTGCAATCGTTGTGAGATTGCCGCCTGGTGGCAGCTCAAGATTCCTGATCCGATCGCTCTCTAGAAAACTTGCACGATTTGGCCCTTTCGGTGCAGCGTACGTAAGCATTCGCCTTTCTCGCTCAACCTAGACTAATTGGATTTCCTTTCACCAGATGGAATCTGGATTAGCGCCCCATGTTGGCGCAGGATTTGGAGCGTCTTGTCCAACGGAAGAGCCTCGACCGTATGGCCGCGTCCAGTCACAGTGGTTGCCCGAAACAGCGAGTTGTAGATCGCTTCTTCCGTTGCTTCGATGACGGCGAGGAAGAGCGGTGACATGGCTTCGTTGCTCAATACTGTGACAGCAGGCGCCTTGACGTCACTGGGACGGATACGCAGTTCAGGAGCTGCCGAGAAGGCGATCACGTAATCTCCACTACCATTCGACCCTCCTGCGCCAGTGCGAGCCATGCCCATGATCGAGCGCGCCGCCAGCCGCTTCAAATTGCGTGCATCCACCGGAGCGTCCGTGGCGACCACGATCATGCATGAGCCATTGGCGTCGCTGTTTTGGTTTCTGGTGCTTGCTTGGGACGCCTCCAGTTGATCGCGAAACTCATAACGACCGAGTTCCTTTCCGACCGGAGCGCCGTTGATGGTAAGCACGCCGCCAAAATTAGTTTGAACCAGCACGCCGACGGTGTAGCCGCCGAGGGAACCAGGAAGCTTGCGTGAGGCCGTACCGATACCGCCCTTCCATCCGAAAGCAATCGTCCCGGTTCCTGCACCCACTGAGCCTTCATCGACCGGGCCACTCTTTGCGCTCCGGATAGCACGAAATACATCCTCCTGGGTAATGGGGCGGGAGCGAATGTCATTCAGATACCCGTCGTTGGTTTCGCCGACCAGTGGATTGACCGATTGCACATCTTCGTTGCCAGACAGTGCCAACATGTAATCGATCAAAGCGTCGGCTACACGAGGAACGCTGAGCGTGGAGGTCAGCAGGATTGCCGTTTCGATTTCGCCGAGTTCGTTGACCTGCGTTGAACCCGCCAGTTTGCCGAAAGCGTTGCCGACGAACACCGCTCCCGGCACTTTGTCGCTAAAGAGATTGCCAGAGTGCGGCAGGATCGCGGTCACACCGGTGCGAATGTTGTCACCGCGAATGATCGTCGTTTGTCCCACTAGAACTCCTGCGACGTCCGTAATTGCATTCTGCGGTCCTGGCGGGATCACTCCAACCTGTACGCCCGCTTCGCGTGCGCGTGGACGTGGCGGAATTTCGCCAGCAGAACAAATGCTGATCAAGAACAAAAAGCTTGAAAGGATAATCAGCCGTAGCATGGCGCGAATTGTAGCTGAACGACGTCGGCTTCGCTCTGTGCCTCCGCCGTAAAACGTAACCTCGTCATCAACGACGACCGTCTCGAATTTGTTGCGCTCGGCGCATTTGAATTGCACGACCTGATGACGGCTCCGCGCCAGCTCTCCCCATCGGCTCGGCTTCTTGGGGTTCTATTCAATTGCCTGGTATTTGTGACCGCGACGCTGAATGCCACAGTTTTCAGACGCTGAGTACTTGTCCTCCGGACAGGCACGGACTTGCCGCCTATGATTACAAACCTACCCGTCATCAAGTGAGCGGCAATCGAACTTTAGCAACTCGGCATCGAGCATTACAGACCGCCTAAAATTTCAAGCCCAAAGCCTTGGTGGTGAACTCAACCGGGGCGATATTGTTCGGCATGCCGAGACGAAATCGCGCATCAGTTGCAGCAGATATGTTCCTCAGTCAGCACAACAGAGGGGACAAAATCCTTCATGTTGAGGTCGTCGATAATGTGTGAACCTGGCGTCAGGTGTCCCAAGATTCCCGATACACAGCCAGGGACTTATCCGGGCTTCTAACTGAACCCAAACTGCTTACTTCGCGAATCGATCAATCAGAAGCCCGTGCCGCAGGCCACGGTCGCTGACGGAAAGGCTCGGTTTGCCCAGCTTGTCCATCACAATCTTTACGATGCACGCGCCTGCGAGGATCACGTCAGCGCGTTTAGGCTGCAGGCCGACAATGGCGCGTCGCTCTTCGAGCGACTTGGCACGATACGTCTCGATCTGCCGTTCCACTTCACTTCGCTCGATGACCGAACCTTGAATGACATTGGGATCGTACTTCGCCATTTGATGTTTCACGGCAGCGATGTTGGTGATCGCACCGCCCATGCCTACCAACGCCGTGGGCGCGGGCCGTCCGTCAATACGCGTGAACTCTGACGCGATGGCGTCCTGGGCGACCTTGAGTTGTTCTTGCGAGATGGCACCGGCAAGGCCGAATTTCTCCGTAAAGCGAACCGCGCCAACGTTCAGGCTGAACTGTTCTTCGACGCTTGAGCCGCGGCCAAAAGTGAATTGCGTGCTTCCGCCCCCGGTGTCGAAAATTGCAAGAGTACCCTCGGCGAGGCCGAGCCCCAGTTTGACGGCAAGGTACGCCAACCGTCCTTCTTCGCTACCTGGAATGGTCTCGATGCGCACGCCGCAACCCTGCTCCACCATGTCAATGAACTGCTGACTGTTGTGCGCGGTCCGCATTCCCATGGTGCCGACCGCTTTGATGGCTGCGACTCCGGCATCGCCGGCCTGGGATGCCATTCCAGCAACCGCCGAGACGGTGCGTGCCATGGCGTCGTGGCTGATCTCACCGGTCTTCTCCAAACCCTCACCGAGCCGGGTTATCTCGGCGCGGTCAACCAGCGTCTGCCAGGTACCGTCTGGGCGCCGCTCACTGATATTGAACTTCACAGAATTTGTACCCACGTCGATTACTGCGTAGCGTGGCATCTCGCGTCACCTTACCCCTTCACGCCGACCAGCAGCTTCAGGCCTCGCGGGTAGCTGATGTTGTGAAAGCCGCCCAAGCCCATTTCACACACAAAACTTCCGTCTCTGGCGTTCAATGGGGACATCCCGTCTACTTGAGAGTTCTTACATACTCCGCAATCGCCTTGGCTTGCTCTTCGCTCACTCCTGAGATCCCCTTGTTGTGGGGAGTTTTACTTCCTGCCTCGCCTTTCGTAATGTGCTGTGTCAGCTGGCTCGCGTCCAGTGTGGTTCCCTTGATCGCTGGTGCTTTTATCGCTGGCTTCCCCTCGCCGCTCGCGCCGTGGCACCCTGCACACTTCTTCTTGTAGAGCGCCGCCCCATCGTCAGCTGCCCAACAAGCAATGGATGCACCCAACACCAGCACCGTACAAGAAACCAAGAAATTACATTTCATACTTAGGATCCTCCATCAGTCAGAAGTGAGGTGTTTTACACTCCGCTATTGACCCATTCTTGAGTCATTGTTTTTGAATACTAGAGATCCGCTCGGCGATGCCAAGCGATTTCAAGATTTCAGGCGATGCCTCCTCCATCGCCAAGGGCTCGTGGCATGTGTTGCAGTCCTGCGTGATGGCGACGTTATCCGGAGTCGTGTGCGAGCCGTCATGGCAGCGGAAACATCCCGGAAAGTCCATGTGGCCCAGATTATTGGGGTAAGTACCCCACGTGACTTTCATATCGGGGAATACGTTTCGGTTGTAAATTGCGAGTACCGCCTGGGCCCCCTGGTTGATGTCCTGAGAGCGCTTGCCATAAACATCCGGGTAGTTCTTCTGATAAAAACTGACGATCGATGCAGGCAGTTGTTCGTTTGCTCGTTTGCTTGAAGGGTAGTTCTCTTTCAGCGCCTCCAAGCCCTTCTTCTTTATGTAAGGCAGAGTAACGGGAATCTCGCCGAGAGCCATCGCCTTGTCCATAGCACGATCCGGCAAGTCAAAGGTATGGGTCGGGCGGTTATGACAGTCCACGCACTGCATGTCATATTTGGGAAGGGTCTTGATGGAATCCGGCGTTGAGTCTGAGGCGACAAAAGTCAGGGTCTTCCCACTGTTTTCATCGCGGTATTCGACCCAAGGAATGGTTTGTCGTTTCCCGTCGGACGCCGCATAGCGAATATGGATCCCTGGACCAACGTGAGCTCCGTGTATGCCTGCGATCTTACCACCGCCAATCAGCATCAGCATGACAGTTTGCGTGCGGGTATTGGCTTCGTCATCTGCATACTTGTTGAACACGCGCAAACGTACTCCCCCGAACGCCTGCGGCCAATGACAGTTCTCACAAGTCTCCCTGGCAGGCACGAGACGGTTGCTCTCCAAGGCCGAAGGAATTGGTCTCCGGTAAGTGTTGAATACAGTCTCAATGAGTTGGCGCGTTCCCGCGGCTTTGCTGCTAACCCAACCTGCCGCCCCCGGCGCCACGTGACACTCGACACATTCCACCCGGGAGTGTGGGGAATTCTGATAGGCAGCGAATTGAGGATGCATGGTGTGGCAGGTGGCACCACAGAATTGCGGCGTCTCCATGTGTTCAACCGCACGATAGGTGACCTGTGTACCTATAAGAACGTTGGCCAGCGTGGTGATGCCGAAGAACCAAGCCAGGCGTTGCAACGCAGCTCTACGATCGAACGCGGGCTCAGTCAGTCCTCGGCGGATATGCCGCCTGCTTATATAGATCCCAATTGGGATGAGGGCCAAGCCAGCAAAAAAAATGATCGGGAGAATCAGGAAGACTATGATCCCGATATAAGGATTATCGACGTGGCCTCGAATCTGTAGCGGTAACACAAACAGCCACGAGACACCTGCGGTCGTGATTAAAAATACGCCCGCCAGACTCACCCAATTCTGAGTTAGCACGAACCACGCCGGCCGTTCAGTCGAAGAATTCACAAACCTGGATTATACGCACCAGCTGCGAGAAACAGATGAATGTAATCGGCAGAGGCCGGATGCGACTCAATGCAACTGCGGCGGTCGCTGAAGACTAGCACGCTACTCCAAAACGAACCATGCCTTGCGAGTGCTCATGTCGCCACTCGTCATAGTTGCACCGAGCGGGTTAAGCCACAAACTGATGAGCAACAGTCTCTCTCGAAAGCGAGGCGTAGAAGTCAGGAAAAGCTAGCCGGATTGTTGACGTGACCAGTCCACGGTCGTCCAGCGCTGTTTTCTGTCCTTCTCTTTCGGCGGCACCTTAAGGATGAAGCGGTTCGGATCGTCATGGTTCGATCCGAACTGAATGTTGCCCCACTGAGAGCGATTAGCTCGCCTTTTCGCAGTCCGGCTCGAAGAGCTGTTATTTACATTTGGGGCATTAGGTCGCGGCAGACCTGAAAAGACAGCCGGAGCTTTCGCTCCGGCGTGATTCAATTGGACAATGGGTCACATCAGTTTGCGGCGAAGTATTCCAGCCAAACCGATCATGCCAGAACCAAGCAGCGCCATAGTTCCGGGTTCAGGCACCGGACTTTGAGGCGTGCCAGGGACGTCAATGCCAGGCGTTGTTCCGAAGGAAAATGTGGCATTTGTTATTTGGGTGGTGGCATCAACCCCTGCCACATCAACGGTGAACGTTGCCGTCTGATTGAGGAAGGGATTGTGGGGGCCGTTACCTGCGATAGAACCGTTGGCGTTGCCATAACTGCCGCCGAGTCCTGGAGGGCCGAGAATCAAATGCGCTGGGCCGATATATCCAAGGGCATCCAATTGGAGGCCTCCTGAAATGTTATTGTTTAAGCCCCAGCCGGTAGAACCAGTACTCCCCAGTGTGTATGTGCCATTTCCGTGCACGGTAAGGTCCTGGCCCATACTGGATGCCAGTGTCCCGCTGGTTGCGCCGTTGTTGAGCACGAAATCAAGATCACTGAGCCCCTGGACTACACTTTTAGGGTTGGCCTGCAGGTTCGATAGAGTGATGGTTACGGTGCCAGGACCTGTAGTGAATGTCGCGGTTGCGTCTACCGGTTGCCCACCCGCAGTACTCCCCGTTGGTGTAACGTAGGTAATACTGTTTGCGAACAATCCTGTAGCCGTCAAAAGAACCCAGGTGATGCCAATCGCCGTGGTGACTCGTCGAAAACGACTTCTTCGGGCTTTCATTTTTGCTTTGTCCTCCGTTTTGGTTCTCGCCAGCTCGATTAATCCTCGAATGCCCCGGCGAACTGAGCGGTCTCGTCGCCGTGCAACCCCATGCTAGGCAAATCTTGAAACGGTTCCTAGAGCACGAATAGGCACAGCTAGACGGCTCATCAGCACGTATTGAATTAGTACACATAACTGGAGAAGATCGGGTAGAGTGGATGCAATAGCGAGGAAAATACCGGAGACGAAGATGTAATACGGGAAAGCTCTTGCTTGATTTAGCATGCCTTCTTCCACCGAGCTTGCCCTGCTTTCGCCGTCACCTTGCGGCTTTGCGAAAAGACGCCGCGCATGGCAGCAAACAAAATAAGGAAACCACATTGGATCGGCTGTCGGACCGACTGTTAATCTTTGAGTTTTTGCGCGCACCTGACCCTTACCCTTTTCACATTTGGGCATTACGCCGCAGCAGACCTTAGGTCGGACCCGGAGGTCGAAGCTACTTCTGTCGCTCCCGACGTGAACGACAGGAGCCTAGCGTGAGGGTAGACGCGGTCCCGCGGAGACGGCTTTTATCGCCACGAGAACAATCAGCACAACAACGAAGGCTACAATGTGCTGTCGCAGAATCTGGAATGTTGGCAAAATGAAAGCCGACAGCGCTCCGTCTTGAAAAACGAGGAGGAACAAGATGGTCGCCAAGGCGAAGGACGCTAGAATGACTTTGATCTGATTCACGAGCCAACTGTAGCCTTACGCTGCGTCAAATGGAAGGAGCCGAAAGTCCTCACGAGCTTGAGAGACAAAAGGACGAAGAAACTGGTGGTATATCGGATGGCCCACCTATGTCCAATACCCAAGGAGCACAATCCGGGCAGGAGTGCACACAGTGTTAGATCCTGTTTCGTACTCGTGGTCGATACCGAACCAACTTCCGCTTTTATCAGGTCGTTGTGCAAACTGGGGCGAACTGCGAGAAGTCGCTCATGCCGAATGTATTTTGCTCCCAAGTGTGCGAACGAGAGTTCTGTCGCACGGCTCTGGCGTCCGTCTCATTGCAAGATTGCTTGAGAGTTTATGGTCGACTGGCTCAAGCCGCTCGCGAAAGAGTACGCCATTTATAAGTAACCGAGGTATGCTTCGGGCAGATTGCTGAGAGTATGAAATGCAGAAGAACGAGAAGAAATCAAAATCATGTTTGTGGATCGTGCTTGCAGTGTTGAACGTCGTAGGAATTGGGTTTCCCCTGAACTATTACCTTCATACCGATGAAGGAACAAGAATGTTTGCTTCAGTGGTACTTGTCTGCGCAGGGGTCTTCTTGGTGATCCTGGACAGGTTATTGCACTCATGGCGAACTTTAACTTGAATGAGCTGTGAGTGAACTTGAATGAGCTGAGTGCTT
>DASRAA010000198.1:0-24609 GCA_035638375.1 Binatia bacterium
CTTCAGGTACATTAGTTCCCTGGACTCCAGTGCTTAGCAATGGCGGCGCCACGATCACGTTTACCGCTCCTGGATCACAGATGCTGCTCCCTGGGGATTCCTTCTATATCAACATTTTTTTCAATGGAGACGTAGGGAGCAGCGTGGTATTTACGGGGGGCTGGTCTGCCATACCTGAGCCGTTTACTTTGGGCTTAACGGGATTGGGTTTGCTGACAGTCGCGATCCGGCGTTGGCCCCGACCGCTCGGATAGCGGCGACTTTGGATTCAAAGCGACGATCCACTTACACGCCGTAGTGTAAGTCGAGTTTCTCCGCGCGCGAACACTGAGGTCGACGAGTCTTGGAGCGAAAACCGGTCGAACCAACCAATCTGAGCGGGGTCAGCAGCCCCGACTGCTCCAACTACTCCGCGCCGTTCTTCCAGCGACCCCACCTTTGCGTGATTGGCAGGTCGTGTGCCAATGCTCAGCGGCGGGGCGAGGTCAACTAAATTGCAGATGAGACTCTTTCCTGCGAACTGGGTGATCTGAGCCTGCCTATTTCTTGGTTGCGTCTTTTTCCAGTGCTTCCAGCTCCCGGGCCAGTTGCTCAGCTTCATCCCGAATACGGCGAAGACGCTCCGCTAGCGCCGGTATGTTCCCGCCCAGACCCTGAGGGGGAGTTGGGGTATTGGCAACCGCTGTAGCTGGCGGTCGAACCGGCGGTCGACCTCCCATTAGCTCGGCCAGTGCCTCGTCGAAAGTGTCCCCATAGATCAGCCGGTCGCCCATAGCCAGAACCACCTTCTTGAGCTGTGGCATGCGGGCTTCTGTGGCTTGAATGTAAATCGACTCGACGTAAAGAAATCCACCTGTCACAGGAAAGGCAATGATATTTCCACGTAACACCCGCGAGCCTTGCTGGTTCCACAGTGTGAGGTCCTTGGAGATATTCTGATCCTGATCAATGCGCGATTCGATCTGCATGGGACCGTACATGAGTTGCTGCTTGGGCAGCTGGTAGAAGATCAGGTTCCCTAGCTGGTCGCCGTCGCATCGGGCCGCCATCCAACCAATTAAATTGTCTTTGCCTCGGGGAGTAAAAGGCAGGATGAGCAGAAACTCAGGCTCCTGCTCCCCAGGCAAGGTAGCGACGACATAGGTGGGCTTTACCGGCTCAGGTTGTCCGGCTTGGCCGTACACATTGCGCGCAATTTCCCAAAGATCTTCCTTGTTATAGAAGACCTGGGGATCGCGCATGTGGAAGGTACGGTACGCCTCTGCTTGCGTGCGAAATATCGCCTCGGGATAGCGGGCATGACGGCGCAGATCAGCGGGCATTTCTGATGCTGGTTGAAACAGCTTTGGGAACAATCTCTCGTATGCCTGGATAATAGGGTCGCTCGCATCGAATACGAACAGCGCCATTCTTCCGGTGTAGGCATCTACTGTGGCTTTTACCGAGTTGCGAATGTAGTTTGCACCTTCGTCGAGTCCGACCACAGGAAATGCCTGCGAGTAAGGATGAGAGAGAGAAGTTGTATAGCCGTCCACCATCCAAACCAGTCTGCCATCGTCGCTGATGACGAGGTAGGGGTCCTGGTCCCAGTGCAGGAAACCAGCCAGATGTTTCAATCTGGCTTGCACGTTGCGATAGATCATCATGCGGCTCTGTCCGGTGAGGTACCCCGTGAAAATAATGCTGGCCTCGCCCTGCGAGATTGCAGCGGCTGCTTTGAGCAGCGGAGAACCGACAGGAAAGCCGCCCGTCCCCTGGTATGTCGCGTACTTGTTCTGGTCGCCCGACGGATAGTCGAACTCTTCGCGGGCCGTATGGACAAAGACCGGATCTTGCGTTTTCTCACCGAAGTAAATCTCTGGACGGGTCAGTTGGAAGCCGGGTGATTTGATCTCAGGAGGAGCATTCTCAATGAGCAGGACTGGGAGTCCGTCGGGTGTGATCTTGTTGACCTCTGCTACGACTGCGCCAATACCGTGCGTGTAGATGAAATGCGGATTGATCCAGCTCTGACTCGCTTCAGCCGATAACTGCATGACGTCGAGTTCGCGTGGGGACAAAAGCACTTGTTTGATGCGGCCATTGATGAAGTAGCGGTCAACGTCGGTTTCGGGGAAGGTATAGTACGGGCGCAGTGCTTGAATCTGTGTGATCGTCGCGTTAAACGCCTGTATGTCCCAGAGACGAACATTCTGGAGCAGGGTAGCGTCCTGCACCGGGTCCACTGCCGCCTGGCCAGAAACTTTGAATGGGCGTTCGCTCGCGTTCCGATTTAGGCCAAACGCAGCAACGGTCGCCTTAATGTGGCGCTCGATGTAGGGCCGCTCAATGGAGATCTCGTTGGGCCGCACATAGACGGCGTGAACGATGGCCGGCACGGCCAATTGCAGTATGAAAAACCCGACGACAAGGAGGATCGCCTGCTTGAATTTTGCCTTCCAAACTAGCCCCACCGCCGCTAAGGAGGCGATGATCAGGAGCCAGCGCAGAGGGAGCGTGATTCTTTCATCCACGTAATCGGCCCCTGTCATGAAGGGGTGAGACGCATACAGAAGCTCGTAGTTGCCCAGAAAAACCCATGCGGCAAATCCGAGCAGCAAAATCGCCGCGATTACGCGAACGAATCCGGCGCGTGCGGCGCCCGGCAGCAACAGGCGGCCAAGGTTAATCGTGTTCCTCCGCAGCTCGCCCCGCAAATGACTCAATCGAAAATGCTCGATCAACTGCCATCCCCGCGCTGTTGCCCAGAAAACCAGTGCGGAAAGAATGGCCAATGCGAATACAAAGCCGAGCAGGTCTGAGTAGAAGGGCAGGTCGAATAGGTAAAACGGCAAGGGATGGGAGAAAACCGGGTCTCTCCAGGTATCAGGTGAAGTACTAAGCCCTCGCGATCCGACAAACCGCATGACCGTCCAATAGTCAATCGAGACCGTCGCGAACATCAGCCCCACCAGAGCCAGCCCGATCGCAATCAGACGGGAATACAGGCCAACCTCCCGTGGACGAATGCCGGCGAAGTGCAGGCCGCGAGCATGGGCTAGGTACAACGACAGGAAAGCCACAAGAGTACCGAGAGCTACTGGGGTGGTGCGGTACCACAGAATGCCGAACCAGGTTGGGATTTGTCCGATTTCTTTCCACCAGTTGTACTCAATGGCGAAATTGGCGGCCGTTGGGATCGCCCAGCCGACGAACACCAACAAAAGCAAAAGTGTGATCAAAATGTGAATGCGTGAAGGTCGCATAGGAAGCAATCCTTACGGCTATTGCACTCCACCAGTCAAGGAAGCCAGCAAATCACCCGAACTCTTGACGACGCTAGGGCCCTTTTTCCCTGGGGATGGGTAAGCAGGCGATGCATTCGCTCTGCTCGCCACGTTGAACCCAGGAAGCTCCACGCGCCTCGCTATGTGATCTTTGATCCAGTGTGCATCCCACCATTCCTTCGGATCGATTTGGACGCCATCGAGCTGCATCGCGAAATGGATGTGGTCGCCCCCAGCCATGCCAGTTTGGCCGCTCAGGCCCATCACCTGGCCTTGCTTCACTGTGTCACCTTCATGCATATCAATTCTGCTGAGATGACCATAGATCGTCTGCAGTCCATAGCCGTGGTCCACCACGATACAGTTGCCATATATACCCAGAGGGGCTGCATAGACGACCTTGCCGTCATTCGACGCTTCCACACCGACGTGCTGCGTAACTGCCAGGTCGTATCCCAAATGGACTTGCTGATCGATCTTCTTGCCCTGGTAGATATAGTTCCTTACATCGGCAAAGTTCGCCTCGGCTTGCGAGTGAGGCTGCCGGATGAAGGGCTTCGACCACAGGAACTTGTCCGCGGTCTTGAATCGCAGATCGGACAGCGTTTTGTTGTTGGCGCGGCGCATTTCGCTATTGATCTTGACGAAGCGTACCACTGGATCACCTGTTCCATTTGGGTCAAGTTCACTGATTACCTTGTTCAGGAATGCGTCACTCACCTGCAGGTCATGCGTCGTATATTTCGGCTGCTCCTTTTTCGGAAACACGACCACCAGAGGGATGGTCACGTCGCTGCCTACACCATTGCCGGCGTAGACTAACGGCGCGGCATCAGTGGGCATGTTCCAGGCGAATGCATACAGTGAAAACAGACCGGACTTGCCGCCCGGCATGGGCCAGGCGCGAAACTTCTGATCACCAACGCGCACTCCCGCTTCTGTCCAGCCGCCTGAAACAGTGAACGTGGCCAGGTCAGCCATACCGAGATACAGGTAGTGCTGCTCGGAATCGACGCTGATGGAGGGCGGTTGCGTAACCACCTTCACTTCGCGTTCAGTGCGGCCGGTTTTTCTGAGCAGGTCGTTCGAAGTCGCTTCGACAATCAACTTCGCCTTGCCCTCTTGCAATTGCGGCGTGGTCTTGACGCCAGCTGTGAAGTTCCACACAGCGTCGGACGACTTCGACGGCTGAGCCATCTCGAACACTTGATACCGAGCTCCATTCTGCTCAACGAAGGCTTGCAGCCGGCGAATCCCCCGCGGATCGTGTACGTGAACAGTGATGGGAGTGGCTTGACCGAGACCAGTGACCGCCGACGGCAGTTCCACGACAGGGGTCACGGATCGTGCGACCAAGAACACGAGGAGCGAGACAACAAGCGCGATGACGACGAAGATGAGTTTTCTCACATCCCAGTGTAGCCTGAACAAACCGAGTGATAGCAAGGACAGGATGTCAAATCAGATTCCTGCACTGCTATGCCGCCCTCCATCGTTCAGCACTCGCGAGTAACCCCGAATCGCCGGAACGCTCGCTTGCGGATTAGAACCTTGCCTCTATACGCATGGGGATAGGGTCTTTCGGTCGAAGCGTGAGACTTGGGACTGGCAGTACCGGCGTCTTCTCCACCGACATAAGCTGATACCTGCGAGCTATGGTGGTGAGTATCAGGACCGCCTCGGTTGTGGCGAACGATGCCCCGATGCACTGCCTGGGTCCACCACCAAAAGGAAAATAGGCGAAGCGGGGCAGATTCTGGCATGCGCTGGTACTCCACCGATTGGGATCAAACTGCTCCGGTTCGGAAAAAAACCTGGGGTCCCGATGCATGATCCATTGGCTCATGACAATGTTGGCGCCCGCCGGTATCCGGTATCCATCCAGTTCGAAGTCGGCGATAGCAGTACGTGCCACGCTCCAGGCTGGGGGATACAGCCGCATTGTTTCCTTGATGACGTTGTCGACGAAAGTCAACGCCGGGAGATCGGAAATGTTCGGCAGCCTCCCTGCCAGCGCTCGGTCCACTTCTTCGTAAAGTTCTTCTTCTGCGCCAACATTCTGGGACAGTAAGTACAGCGCCCAGGAAAGGGCCAGCGCAGTCGTCTCGTGACCCGCCAGCAGGAAGGTCATCACTTCGTCGCGCAGTTGCTCATCCGTCATCTTGCTGCCATCCTCGTCGCGAGCATGCATCAGGAGGGAGAGTAGGTCGCCGGAATTGTGCTTGTCGCCGATCCGGTGCTGTCGGATGATCTCGTACACGGCGGCATTCATATCATCCACGGCACGGCGCACGTCTCGCATTCCGCGAAGGGGCATGTAGCGAAAGAAGGGAGGCAGGAGCAGTCTCCCACCGACGCTGTTTAGCATGATGGTGTTGAGAGACTGCGAAATCTTGCCCGTCTCCACCGTCTCCAGCCCGAAGAGTGCTCGCACAACCACGCTTAAAGTGAGCCTCATCATTTCCTTATGGATGTCTACTACCGTGCCTGTAGTCCAGGAGGCGAGCATTTGTTCGGCGGATTCAGTCATGCAGCGCGTGCAAGCAGAGATGCGATTGCGAGAGAAGGCGGGCTGAGTTAGCCGGCGCTGCCTTTTCCAAGCGTCACCTTCAGCCGTGAGCAATCCGTTGCCCAGAAACCAGCGGCTATTCTGCACCACACGGTCCTTCAGGAAGTTCTGCGGATTCCGCACCAGCACATAGTCGATTAGATCGGGGCGATTCAGGAAATAAACGTGCAGCCATGCGGCACGGTAGTAGAAGATGTCGCCATACTCAGCGGTCCATCTTGTGAAGGTGTCCAGCGGGGCGGGACCCGCGAGCGGTATGTTGCCAATCAGGAAGTGCGGTTTGGGACCAGGGGGGCGGAGCATAACATTGCTACCAGTCTATTCTCTGGACAAGTTGCCCATTTTCTAGCGCAGCTTTGCGTCAGACACAGGAGTCCAGGAGCACAAGGCAATGAGCGTTCCCAGGGAGGCTGCGGAGGAGACGTTTGCGGCTTGTTATAGCTGCGAAATGCTGTTTGAACCCACTCCATGATTTCTGGGAGTTTGTCAGGCTGGTTTGCGTAGGTGAAGAGGCCGCGTAAATCAAAAGGTGCGCCGCCAATCGATATGCCGTAGGCAGGGGCGCTCCACCGGCACTACCGGCCGGCGCAAAAATGTGGAGGCAAATGCACGCGTACATACTTCCGCCGGCCAGAGGTTGGTGAGGGTACTGCATTACCCATGCACAGTTGTGCCCATCCAAAATCAGGTTTGCGGAAAGCGTAACCCACTTTCCTGCATCCTCGTCGGCCGGTTTTTGCCGGTTCCAGGGCTGCGCTTCCGACACCCAGACCGTGGCACCACTGACATCAGCGCCAGACGCAGCAGCGCAACTAGGTTGCCCGGGGTTGCGGAAATCTCGGTGTTGGAGCGTCTCCTCCATACTGGCTTGAGGTCTCGAATCATGCCAGCGCCCTTATTAACTCTGTTCGGACTTCAAGCGATGTCGGCATGCGGCCCATGTAGGGGGCACGGTGGCGGAAATGTCGTCAGTCTGAGGCGATAAAACTCCTCAGCGGCTAGGTCCATCATTTTGCCATGGTTGCGGCGCGCTCGCCGATTTTCGCCGAATAGAGAATGTAATTGAACGGCCGGAGCTCATCCACCAATCTCTCTACAAGTGAAATCCCCCTGCGGCGGCGATGTACTGACCAGTTATCCATTGGCTTTGACTCGAAGCAAGGAAGCGTGCAAGGTTAGCGATGTCCTGCACTTCACCGATGCGTCCAAGAGCGGTCTGTTCCTCGATTCGCTTGCGGATCTCTGGCCGGCTTAAGAATTGCGAGTTGATGTCCGTTTCGACAGGGCCGGGCGCAATGACGTTCGCCGTAATGTTCAGCGGTCCAAGGTCCTGAGCCAGCCCGAGAGTAAGCGCATCAAGGGCTGCCTTTGTCATGCTGTAAGGCGGCACCATGGGCGAAGGCGCGGCATGGCGCGATGCGAGTGAAGAGATGTTGATGATCCTTCCGCCAGGACGCATCCTCCGGATGGCGGCCTGCGTTACCAAGAAGGCTCCCCGGACATTCACCGCGAACAGGTGATCAAACTGCGCGGCGCTCATCTCCCGGTACGAGGCAGGAGAGGCAATGCCTGCGTTGTTGACCAGAATGTCGAGTTGATTGCTTCCTGCCCGCGCGGTGAGCTGTTCGTCCAGCGCCACGAAGAAGCTTTCAATCTCTTGGGCGCATGCCAGATCAGCCGGAAGCGCAAATGCAGCGCCTCCGCGCGAAGCGATGAGCTTCACCGTTTCATCAGCTGCTTCGGAATTTCGGCCGAAATGAATAATGACCGTTGCGCCATCGCCGGCCAAGGCTT
Organism: Binatia bacterium; assembly: GCA_035638375.1. GTDB lineage: Bacteria > Acidobacteriota > Terriglobia > Terriglobales > Acidobacteriaceae > DASRAA01. Next base: position 7,630 of record DASRAA010000198.1, read on the forward strand.
CAGCGATTCCGCGACCGATTCCGCGACTGGCACCGGTAACGAGTGCGACCTTGTTTTCGAGTTCGCGCATTACGGCCTCCCGTCCGGCACCTCGCTGGATTGGCTCCTAGGGAGCCATACCGCAACCGCGATCAGCCAGACGAATCCACCGAATCGCGTTAATGGCAAAAAGAAAGAAGCGGGATACCAAATCAGACTCAGGGATGACAGTTCGCCTGCAAGGGCGATCACCATTCCCAAGACCACCAGCCACGCGGGAAGCAAACGCCGGAAAAAGCTGGTAACCGATACGCCTGACGCCAGCAATCCGAATCCCACTGCAAATGCGACACCGCCAAACAGGAAGCTCAGGAAATACAGCGCATGGACAAGCGCGGCTGAAGACGAAACCACATCGGGGATGGAAAATACCCAACTATAGAGGGCCGATATCCCAAGCGCAGCGGAAGCTACAAAGCCCCCTAACAGAGCGATATAAGTTCCTGCAGCCCGAACACCCAGAAATCGAAGACGGCTGACCACGCTGGCGGTGAACAGGCCCAGCGGCACAGCCGAGCCGAAGAAGAAGAATGTGCTGACTCGGATCGCTTGCGGAGAGTTTGCGAAGAAATCCTGTACCGCTTGCGACGAGCTGTATGGGTTAACGTATACCGCTCCGTGGCGGAGGAAGGTTCCTGCAAAGATGCTGGCAGCAAAGAGCAGCAGGTGCACAAGAGCCAGCAGGAGGAGCGGAGGGCCTGCGTGCCGACTTTGGGAATTTAGTTTCATACAATAATAATTGATATAATAAATGATTATAAGATGCAATAATTTAGGGATCCGATGCATTCCACAGAAAAGAAAGGCAATTCCTGCCCCGCGTTTTTACTGGCCCAGGTCGGAGCCCACGCTGCATCTAAGTTTGCCGAACGGTTGGCTCCTTTGGGCCTTACGCCGCCGGACGCCGGTATCCTTCGCCTGTTGCGAGTGACCGCTGGGCTGAGCCAGCAAGAACTGGCGGCGAAGCTGGGAATTCACCCCAGCCGGTTGGTCGCCCTCCTGGATGAGCTCGAACAGAAGGATCTGGTTGAGCGCAAATCCAATCCAGATGACCGCCGGCAGTACTCGTTGCACCTCACCGAAAAGGGCGAAAAAAAGTTGGAAGATATCGGTCATGTCGCGCAACAACACCAGGAGGCACTGTGCGCGGCGTTAAGTCTCGAAGAATGTGCCAAGTTGGCAGAACTGTTGCGGAAGATTGCCGACCAGCAGGGCCTGACACCAGGTGTTCATCCTGGATACCGTTGGATAAAGCGTTGAGTTGCAAGGCAGCTCCGTTCAAATTTTCGAATCGACCCTTGCACCTGCTCAGCCTGCAACGGAATGGCAAGTGGAGCCTAAGCCAGCCTTTGTCCCATGGCAGATTTGATCTCGGAAACTGTTGGGGTGGTGAATGGCACTACAACGCCTGCTGCGCGGAGGCGGAATTACACGCCATCACGCGCTGTTCGAGAAAATGCCGCTCCATAGGATTACGCGCGAGCTCGAGGGCGGCTTGGAAGTGTTCGCGGGCGTTCTGGTACTTGCCGCTTTGCAGCTCAAACGTGCCGATCGCGGCGAAGTAGAAGGGATACCTAACGAGGCGTTCTGGATCGGGGATAGCGCGAATTGCTTCCAGCCCGCGCTGCGCGCCTTCACTCTCCCCAATGGCGATAGCCCGGTTGAGCGCTACGACGGGAGAAGGACGGATAGTCATTAACGCGTCGTAAAGTGAAACAATGCTTTCCCAATCTGTGTCTTCTACACTGAGGGATCGCGCATGAATTGAGGCGATTCCAGCCTCGAGGTGATACTCCGTGAGCTCTGAACCTGTGGCCGAAGCGTCCAGCAACCTCAGCCCCTCAGCCACGAGATCCTGGTCCCATTGGGAACGATTCTGGTCAAAGAGCAAACTCAGGTTTCCGGAGGAATCCACGCGAGCCGGCAGGCGGGCCGCGTTGAAACACATCAGGGCGGCGAGTGCGTGGGTGCTTGGGATGCTGCCAAGTGGGTGTTTCAAGAGTAACCCGGTGAGTCGCATTGCCTCCTGGCACAGCTCAAGACGGACGGCGCTCTCCGGTGATGCCCCATGGTAGCCCTCGTTAAACAGCAGGTAGAGCGCGCGCTGGACTGCTGGAAGTCGTTCGGAGACATCAGGTGGAGCTTCGACATCAAAGAGCCGCTGCGAATTCGCAAGTACTTTCTTCGCACGAGCTATCCGCTTCTCGGTCGCAGCGTGGGTGCTAACAAAAGCATTGGCAACCTCATCAACACTGAAACCGCACAGGATATGGAGAACCAGGGCGACCTGGGCCTCCTCGGGCAATCGCGGATGGCAGCAGGAGAACATCATGCGAAGCAAGTCGTCTTCGATGGTGTGAGCGGCGAAGAGCTCCGCAACAGTGGGAGCCAGTGTCCACTCGCTTTCAATAAACCGTCCCAGCTCAGGCGCAAAAGTGCGGGCCGTGCGCTCGCGCCGGAGCACATCGAGCGCACGGTTCTTTGCGGTGGCCATCAACCACGCAGACGGATTCTCCGGCATCCCACGGAACTTCCATACCTCCAACGCTCGGCAGAAGGCGTCTTGTACGACGTCCTCGGCCAGCACAAGGTTACTGACTCCAAAGATGCGCGTGAGAACAGCGATCATCCGCCCCGATTCACGTCGGAACAGATGCTCACTGATTTCGCTTACATGCTCAACTTCATGACTGGCCGTACTTCAACACCACCTTCCACCTCTAAGATTGGGCAGCCCTTGGAAAGCTCTACGGCCTGCTCCAAATCACGGGCCTCGATTAGTGTATAACCGCCGACAATGTCCTTGGCCTCGGCAAACGGTCCGTCAGTCACAGTCTTCTGCTTGCCCTTGACGACCTTGCCAGTACGTTCAAGTGGTTGTCCCTGGTCCTTGATATGGCCGTTTTGACTAAGCTCCTTGAACCAGGCCATCCACTTCTGCATCGATTGCTGGATTCGTTCAGGCGACCTGCCGGCTTCGCCTCCGCGATAAAGAAATACGAACTCACTCATTGTGATTCCTCCTCAAATTGTATGTTGCGATTCATAACGGTTCACCAGTGCAGTAGCGGACAATTTTTTCTTAATCAAGGATGATTTCGCGGCCCGCCGGGTTCCTGTCTGAGCCAAGTTCCGCATTGGTCAGGTATGCACCGCAAAAATCACGTGAGGCGGAAATGGGGCGACGACACGCTTTTCCGCGTCAACTACTACAATGTTTTCCGACGACAACATGTAATCCACTCCCGGCCAGCTGGGCGGTTGCAAGAACCTCTTGGCATAAGCGTCGGCAACGAAACGGGTTATCTCCTCCAGACTCTCTTTCCCTAGGCGCGCGCAACTCAGCAATCGGCAGGCACCGCAAGAGGAACCTGCGCGTTTCCTCTGCAACCGGCGCAATCTCTCTTTCTTCTTCCTTTGTAATTTCCGCATTTGACTCCGCTTTCTGATCTCAGGACGTCCGAGTAGCAGGGCAGCCGACATTTCTTTCCCGGCTCGCCATTGCTCTTCGATGAGATCGGTCCAGCGTCATCGAGAACCGGGCGTGAACTCCCGTAGCTACCTCTTCCACGAAACAGGACTGCTGGAATGCGCGGCAGAACAAATCAAGCATTTCTCCGACCGAGCAAATATCAAATAGAGGCATCAAGTGTGTGAGTTCTAGCAGGTACTCCACCTTCTGATTCAGGTTCATCAGCTTGAGCGTAGTAGTAGTTGTTTTGGACCACGCCCGTAGGGAAACGAGCATTCCCAGACCAGCGGCATCGATAGCCTTGATCTCGGCTAAGTCAAGTACTGCTGATCGGATGCGCGGATGCGTCATGACGGCAACTCGTAACTTCTCTGCATCTGGAAACACAATTCGGCCCTCACACCGGAAGATCGCCACATCCCCTAAAATTCGGATCGTTAATTTCAGCATCTCCACTCCTTATCCGCCGTTGTGGCTGGCAACAGAGGACCTGCAGGCACTTGCTTCGACGTAAACACCCGCTCAAGAGTCGAGCGTGTGCAGCGATTCGCAGCCTGTTTGCTATATCGACGTGTGAGTCGGTCGCGACCGGACAAAGAATGAGGCTTTTTTTGGCGCCGGAATCGAAGGCACCACGCAGAGCTAGAAGCTGGCCAATTCGGTTTTGACCCAAAGTATCGCTATCCATACAATTGGCAATCCTCACTCAGGCGAGGGGTCGCCTAGTCGCTCCAGATCGGCTGGTAGTGGACATGATCCCCCGCTTTGGTTGTGAGCGCCCGGCCCGACGGCTCGGTGGATTTCATCCGCAAAAGAATCCTTCGAATCGTGCAGGATCATCTTCTCGTTTTGGCGGGCCGGACGTTCGCAGTCGCTTGCTACTTGAACGAGGAATCGAGCAAACAGGCACGGGCATCGAAACAGCAGGGAAGCGGTCTCGGGAGTGAAGTACTTCGAAAGATTTGTACGAGAGTTATCTTCGTGGCCGGATGTAACGACTCATCCGCACCGGTTTGGAGGCAGAGAGTTTCGCTTCAAAGCGGCAGAAATTGCCCTTGCTGAGGAGCACCACTGGGTTCCGAATTCGGGCTGGATCACATTTCAAGTACGAGGCGAAGAAGACCTCAAACACGCCTTATGGCTAATGCGGTTGTCGTACATGAGGTACGCGCTGAAGATAGCTTGCGATCCTCGCCGTTTTCTCGATGAACAGAGCGAAGAACTGCAGTTAAGCCCTCACTTAAAGTCATTATTCGAAGGGTTTTTTCCAAAATCTGCTGCGGCGTAACGCAAGGTGCTACGCGTCGCCGTTGCCGCGATCGCTGGGGGGACGACTGCGTGAGCTGTTTCGGCAATCGGGAATATTATGGCGTCAGATAACTGTGCGAAAAATCATCCATGTCGATATGGACGCGTTTTACGCTTCGGTGGAGCAGCGCGATAATCCGCAACTCCGCGGCAAACCTGTCATCGTTGCCTGGCAGAGCAAGCGCTCCGTTGTCTGCGCTGCTTCGTACGAGGCCAGGAGCTGTGGTGTGCGCTCGGCCATGCCGGCAATGCAAGCCGAACGCCTGTGTCCCACAGCGATCTTCCTACCTCCGGATTTCCCTCGCTATCGCGATGTCTCACGCGGTGTGCGGGAGATCTTCAAGCGTCATACAGATCTCATTGAACCCCTATCTCTCGACGAAGCTTATCTCGACGTCACCGAGAACAAGACCGGCTTAGCGACGGCCACCCTGGTGGCGCGCACCATCCGTGAGCAAATCCGTGGGGAGTTGAGTCTGACCGCGTCTGCGGGAGTCGCGCCGAACAAGTTCTTGGCAAAGCTCGCCTCTGATTGGCGCAAACCGGATGGGCTGTTTGTTATCCAGCCTGAAGAGATAGACGCCTTTCTGTTGCCTCTGCCGGTAGGACGCCTGCCTGGTGTCGGCAAAGTGACGGGCGAAAAGCTGGTCAAACTTGGCGCATCGACGGTGAGGGATCTACGAACTCTAGACCTGCCCACACTCGAACAGCATTTCGCCCGCTATGCTCAGCGCCTGCACGAGCTTGCGCTTGGTATTGACGAAAGCCCGGTTGTACCGGACAGGCCGACGAAATCGATCTCCGTCGAAGATACGTTCGAGCGCGATGTGCTGCTGACCGAGACTGAAGTGATGATCAGGAGGCTCGGAGAAAAGCTCTGGTTCGCCTCGCGCAAGGAATCGCGAGTCGCCCGCACGGTCGTTCTGAAGCTGAAGACCAGCGATTTCAAGATCCTCACACGCAGCCACACGGCAAGCTCCTCACCCTCTTCCTGCGAACAATTAATTGACATCGCGTTGAAACTGCGCGAGCGAGTGGACCTCGGACCGCGGCAGCGCTATCGGCTTGTCGGCGTTGGCTTGAGCAACTTTTGCGAACCCGATGACGTTGCTGCACAGCCGGTCCTGTTCGAGTAGCGAATGATGGAGACGATTCTCATCCCGGGAGCGGAAATCTATTACGATCGGAATTTCCTGAGCGTGGACGAAGCGACGATCTTGTTCGATGTCTTACGCACAAAGTGCGTCTGGCAGCGACACAGAACCTCGTTCAGGCAAGCTGTGCCACGCGACGAAGCGTACTATGGCGATCCCGGTAGCAACTACACATATTCGCGACGCCAGTACAAGCCGCTCGCCTGGCTTCCAGAATTGCTCTCCCTGAGAACTCGCGTCGAGGAAGCCACACCCACGATCGCTTATTCCAATTTGGGCTTGCCGAGGCTGGGCTACAACGCTGTGCTCTGTAATCTTTACCAGAACGGAAACGACAGCGTTGGACCACATGCGGATGCAGAACCGGAAATGGGACCGGTAATCGCTTCGGTCAGCCTGGGCGCGGAACGTTTATTTCGTCTCAAAGACAAAAATGGCGTGCTTGCATTCGCGGAACGGCTGCCCCATGGGAGCCTGTTCATCATGGCGGGAAACACGCAGAGGAACTTCAAGCATGAGGTGCCAAAAGAACCGGCTGTGGCCCTACCACGAGTTAACCTGACATTCCGGCACATTCACCACACGAGTCATTTCTTGGCAGAACCGTAGAAGATGACCTTGCCATCGATTGCGACCGTTATGAGTGTGTTCCGCTCCGCATCCTTAGATTGCACGACCTGATGCGCGCAAGTTGTCCCCTTCGGCTCGGCTTTTCCGCGTTCTGTTCAATGGCTTGGTATTCGTGTCCTTGAATGCTAGACGCAGCGGTTTTCAGATGCTGGCGTGCGGCGCGCAGGTGCTGACCGACCTCCCACGACGACCGAGCTACCGGTCATCAGCTGCTACGCTGACTCACAGCGATTAGCTCGAATGCTTGTTCAGCACGGGTTGTTTGGGATCATCTATCCGAGTGTGGGAGAGAAGAAGCATGGCGATTTCATCAGCTGGTTGTGGCCTGCGTTGGTGAGAGACGTCCGTGTGGGTCTTCGCTGACTATAACGTTCGAGAGCGCCTCGGCACGGTTCACATTCGTCATCCACTCCTAGAACACCAGATCTCGCTCAGGGCACTAATAAGATTTTGCCGGAAGTCATGTTGGCCGCATACTCTTCCAACGCGCTTGCTAGTTTTTCCAGCGGCATTCGGGCGTGAACCTCGGTCTTCAGATCATCTGCCAGTAAGCTCTGCACTTGCCGGCCCAGCTTGAACTGGCCCAGCACACTTCTGTGGCGCAGCCATTCGCTCAGCCAGAACCCCTTCACGCGCTTAGCCTCGAAGATCAGCGACATGGGGTCGATCTGGTTGGCTTCGAGTGATAGGGCACCGTAGACGATTAGCTCACTTCCATCGGGCTGTGCCCGCAACACCCGACCGGACATTTCGCCACTCACCGCATCGAAGCCGATGGTGGCGCCCAAGTCTTGGCAAAGCTTACAGAGCTTTGAGTCGAATCCTTCGTCACTGCTATTTAGCACGTGGTCGGCACCGAGTGCGTGTAGGGCCTCAACTTGCTCGGAGCGACGGACGACGTTGATCACCGGTATCGAGAACCTTCGCCCCAGCTTCAGCACCATCTTGCCTAAAGCGCTAGCGGCGGCGGTTTGAACAATTGCCCTGTGTCTGCCCCGTCGCGCGACATCGACCAGCGCCCACGCAGTCAACGGGTTGACCAGCATCATCGCGCCCTGCTCCATGGTTACGTGATCGCTGAGCGGCATGCAGGACTGCGCTGAGGTCAGTACATATTCCGCCCACATGCCTTGAGAACTTCTGGGATCAACAGCGGCACAGGCAACCCGGCGTCCCTTTAGAAAGCGTGCCATGAATCCACTGCCCGTCTCCTCAACTGAGCCGCTCCCTTCAAATCCAGGCACCGCTGGAAGAGGTTTCTTGAACCCGTAAAGACCGCGGAGAAACATCTGGTCGGATGGGTTGATGGGTGAAGCGGCAACGTGAACAAGCACCTGTCCTGGACCGGGCCGCGGCACAGGCAACTCAACTAAAGAAACACTCTCTGGTTTGCCGTCATAGGCTCGAATCTGGGCAGCCCGCATGGTGGAGGTCGTTGCCATCTGGCATGCATCCTACCACTGGCACACAACGATAACCCGTTCAGATCCCTGAGTCATTCAGGGACCTCACGGACATCGTTCAACGTTGTTCGAGGTCTATCTTTAGAAGCCAGCGGAGGAACAACTATGCTCGAGATTAGGTCAGTTCGCATGGATTTTCCTGCCGAGGCCAACATCATTGTTGGCCAGGCACATTTCATCAAGACTGTAGAAGACATGTATGAGGCTGTCGCAACCACAGCGCCCTACGCCAAGTTCGGTTTGGCTTTCAATGAAAGCTCTGGTGCCTGCTTGACACGGTCTGACGGAAATGATCCGACGCTGCAAGAGATAGCCGTAAGGAACGCGCAGGCACTCGCTTGCGGACATACCTTCGTGTTGGTTCTTGCCGCTGCCTACCCGATCAACGTGCTGAATGCCATCCGCAACGTGCACGAAGTTTGCTCAATCTTTTGCGCGACCGCAAATCCGGTTGAAATCATTGTTGCCGTTAGCGACCAGGGTAGGGGAGTGCTGGGGGTGATCGACGGGGCCTCACCAAAAGGTGTCGAGGGACCAGACGACATTGCTTGGCGACGGGATCTGCTGCGCAAGATTGGCTATAAGCGTTAAGCGATCGAAAGTTGTGGCCCAAAACACGGGGAGGCGTCAGCAGCACGGTCGTTGTTAGAGATGGTGCGAACCAGGATTACGTGTGCTGCCCGTAGCTCATCAATTCGGCGGTCTCCGATGAAATAGCTCCACAGGCCGCGGCACACTCGTATGGTCTACTTGGACGACAAGTGAGGTCAGAAATAGCCTAGAAACTTCTCGTGTTCGTGCCGACGAGCAAGCTCGGCGAATTATTCGGATAATGGAATTTGCCGACCTGCGACGAGCTTGGGCGCGAGACACTGCCAAGCCCTTACCCGCCTTTCACCAATTAGCGCAAAGAATCCGACTCTTTCGTCGACCTCGACTGAAGGCTCACGTGAATCCGACTGCTTGAGTCCAGCATATTCCATCGTTGTGTGCTGGCGGCTACGCTGGCCGCACGGCAGGTTCGTACATGCCTGTAGTACGGGTTGCCGGCTATCTTTCTTCCGCAGGCACAGGTTCGGGTAGTGAGCGCGTGTTTTTGAGCGCGAGAGATGTTGGCCGTGCTCAAAGCGGCTTCGGTTACGCCATACTCGTTGCGCAACCACTTCGCTGTTGCCGGATCGAGAAGTGCCAGATTGATTTCGCTGCCGTGCTTCTTGCAAAAGTCTTCAAATGACCTGTCGGTCACAAACCAATCAACCAGCTTCAACTGGCCAGAGCAGATCAGTTCCTGTACCTGCGCCACGGTCACGTCCAGAAGATCCGCAGTCCGCTCCCAGGAGAATGCAGCCTCCTCTGAGGCGAGAACTGCAGCAGTCCGTTCGAGAACGGCAGCGGACAAGGATGCAGCGTTCTTTTCGCAGCATGTTGCCAAAGAGCTTACCGTCACACGCGGATCGCGCACCCGTAAGATCCCGTTCCCGATGAGGCATCGCAGTCGCGCGGGACCCACTCGCACGAGTTTGCACAGAGCCCGCAATGACCATCCATCCGTGACTCTCGCACTCATTCCCACTGTTCCAAGACGGTAGCGAACTGCTTGAACGGAACGGCCCATGCGTTGGGCAATCTTCTTGACCGGTTCATACCCGGCTAACCGAAACAGAGCATCGTCATCCGTCGGCGTCCAAGGTACTCCGGACGACCGAGTGACTGGAGCATGCGGCCTTGATGTCTTCGCCGTGTCAGGGCGACGGCCTTCAGAGTCGTTGCGGGCTAAATTCTTGCGCAGGTAGCGGATACGCTTCCAGCAATCGCCGCGCGTCCAGTGTGGGACCAGTTCGAGGATTCGGTTGATCGCCTCGCGTTTCTTCGTCGGCCCCTGTTGCATTGCAGACATTAGCATCTGGTCAACAGCCGCGCGGCGTCTACTCTCCTTATCACCACTTTGCTTCGGAGCCTCGGGCATTGCTCACGCTCACTACAGAACGATCAGTGTCGAGAGATTGCTGCGCGACATATTGCAACCCATGATCGCGAGCGTTCTCACGGCCATTCGAGAGCGAAGTTGGCTGCAGTTGCAGTGCGTGACACGCACTCCGTGGCACCATTTTCTTGAATCTGCAGACGGAGCGGCTGACACAGCTTCGATCGAGACGAAGAGGCGTGGGCGTTCGGCAAACGGCGTGATGCCGGTTTGCGAGCGACTTATGAAAGTGGCGGTTTCTTTGTGAGGACTCTTCCCACATTTATTGAAGGAACATCGGGGCAGAAAAAGTATCAAAGAAAATTCCGAGGATGTGCTTTACAACGTTGAGCGCGGTCTGACGGTCGCGCTCCATCCAGATTTGTGTAAGTGATTGTTGTGACGAGTCGTGTCGAAAGGACCCAGCAAAAAAAACAGTTAAGCATCGATCCGCAGCTTGACACCTATTCGCGCGAAATGTCACTCTGCTCTTCTGGCCGGCGAACCCTAACAGGAGATGTGAGGCCCCTGGATGCCGAGCCCGGAATTGAACCCTGAATGGGTCCTGTCAAAAAGGTCCTCGGACAAGAAAATTCAACCACTCGAAAGGGAGTTGACTGCGGCCGCTACCAGGCTTTGGCCGCGGGTACAAGCCCATGCCTGCCGCGAACTTTCGAACAAGAATTTGGCCGATGGAATCGCATTAGCGGCGGAAGTTTGGGAAGGCGTTCTTCAGTCGGTTGCCAAAACCGTGGCGCGGCGCAACCGCAGGGCTCCAGGTATTGTCGATCTGGACGCCTACTTGTTTGGGGTCTTTCATCATCGCTTCAATCGTGCTCTGAAGAAGGAACGCAGAAGGCAAGAAACGATCGAACTGGTCCCTTCGACTCGTGATTTGGAGCAGCTTCCAGGGGCCCATGACGCCCAGTCGCCGCGCAATCTAGAACGTTCTCTTCAGGTCAATGAGGTCGTCCGAAATATGGACGATTGGACACGCAGAGTCTGGACGGCCAAGCAATACGGTTACTCCTGGCGAGAGATCGCTGAACAGATAGGTTTGAGCGAACAAGCCGCCAAGGCTCGATTTCACAATGCACTTCGCAAACTCGCGGCCCGCTTGAGGTACGGCAAATGAACGATCAACGGCGGGCAAGTGGCTTCGGTTCTGATCGCCCCAGTCGGCTTGGCGTTTCCGTGCGTGGCGACCACCCGAAAGAAAGCAGGAAGGTTTTGGGCGATCGAGACGAATTCAGTAAGGATGAACTGCGCATCCTTGATGTGCTGACGCGGAGTCTCTCGCACCAGTTTCCCAACCCCGACCGCATTGGATGCCCCGACTCAGCGGTGCTTAAAGGAATTGCATTCCACAAGCTACGACTCGCGGAGGTCCAGCAGTGGCTGGATCACCTCAGTGCCTGCAGCCCGTGCTATCAGGAATTCACTGAGCTGCGTGAACAGGCCGAGACCCAACGGCGTCACCTGCAGGCCTGGCTCGCCGCTGCTGCGGTTGTGATCTTCGTTGTGGCAGGATGGCGATGGGTACAAACTCACCACGCCGTGCAGGGTCCTCAAACGGCTGTTCTAGACCTTCGCGGTGTCTCAGTGGTGCGGGGACAGAGTTCGTCTCAAACGGATCTTCCGATTCTCGAAGTTCAACGCTCAGCGAAGCACCTGGTTCTAGACTTGCCGATTGGCAGTGTGGAAGGAAGCTACGAACTCAACCTACTAAGCGAATCGGGCAACCAGCTCTTGAGTGCTAACGGCACAGCACAGCTACACGACCGGGTTGTCGTTTTGCGAACAGACCTGGAATTTCGGGATCTTAGGCCCGGTATTTATCTCCTTGCACTCCGGCAGCAGGGACTTGAATGGGTTCGGTATCGAGTGCGAGTCTTATAGCTCACCTAACAAGCTGTAACAAAACCCCGGGATGGGTGCGTACGCAATTGTGTTTACCGACCAGTTTTTTAGGACCGGTTTCGCCCATCCGCCGTGCGGCCCAGGCACGTTATAGGAGACAGCTCCCGCGAAGGTATTTCGGATGTCGTAGTCAGACGGGCCACGCTCCACCGAACAAGGTGACGTTCCCGGCGGCGTGTTCAGGAAATTGGAATCAAAAGAGGCGTCGTCGATGGAATGTCCCCATGTATAAGAAACCAACGCCTGCAAGCCACGTGTCAGGCGATGACGGTACTGCACTTGAAGGGCGTTATAGCTGGAGTCGGCCCCGTTGGTCATGATGTCAACTTCGCTGGTAAAGTTCGGATTCGGCGCGTCGTAGAGATCCTGGCGTATGAGCTTCCGGCCAGCCGCGCCGAGATAGGTCAGTGTCAGGACATCGTTTTTGCCGAAACCCTGCTCGAGCGCTGCATTCCATTCATAGGTCCTCGGCAAGACGTGATGATTGGGATCCACTATCGCGAGATACACAACAGGTGGGCTGGTAGTGAACGGAGGCGGCGCGGCATTCGTGGCACTCAGGGGAAATGAAGTGTCAGAGATGATCCTTCCCTGGGCATAAGGAAAGGCACTCGACCCATGCTCCGCATCGCCTTCGGAACGCAGACTCCGCCACGCTTTCGCTGGGTGCCGTTCTGACACGCTTTTGTTTCCCTGAACAACCAGTGCAATATCGACAATGCTCTCATCGAGAGAACAATCACTCCCCAGAAATCTGACGGCAAGTCTACTTCCGGTTACAGAGCCCTAACGACCTCGATTGCTTTTTCCAGTTGCATGTCTCTGCCATCTCGCAATTCTTCTCGGGAGAGCTCAGTTGGAGCCGCCGGATTAATGCCGTCGTTCTCCAACATCCTCCCCTGCCACGTAAGATAAGCGGCAACAGGCAGTCCCAGAATGTAACCGTGCCCGACTTTGAAAGCGCCGCCGCTGAGCAGCCGACCCGGTGTTTTGGTGCCCACGATGGTTGCCAGTTTGTTTTCCTCTGCAAATGCCGCTACCATCTCGCCTGCACTCGCCGTGTGCTCATTCACCATGAGAACGACGCGTCCGTGAAAGCGGCGCGGACCAAGTCCTTCGGTAATAACTAGGATTGACTTATCCACGAATGCATAGCGCGCTACCAGCCAGAGCAGAGTCGATTTGTGGGAGGGAATCCGACCGAAACGAGTGAGCTCTTCTCTTCGATAGCCACGCTCACGGCGCTTGCGAGTGAGACTGTAACCGACTTCCAGCTTCCCAGGAGTCAGGTAGCTCATCAGCCTCAGACCGCCGATTCCTCCACCCGTGTTACCGCGCAAATCCATAATGAGCCGGCCGCAGCCGTTCAGGGCCGCGACCCCTCTATCAATGTCTTTGGCCACATCAATTCCGATAGCACCAGGAAACATCGCCACTTTAAGCAAGCCGATTTCATCAGTCAGCATTTCCGCGTAAACCGCTTCAGGAGGTGTGACAGGGTGCTTCTTGTTCTTGGGCACCGGTAATTGAACCTTAACCTTTTGGACCGCTCCGTCGAGCTTCTGAACGGTTAGGTGGGCCGACTGTCCAGCAGAGAAGTTCAATTCTTCTGGTGGCCGGATTTCGCGTTCGCCATACCCAACCAACAGATCGCCGGGCCGTATTCCCGCCAGGTATGCTGGGCCTCCCCGATGCACGTCCTGGAACATCCAGTGCTCGGTCCCGTTTACCCCGAACCGGTGCAGGGTTGCATTGATGGCATGCCGCGCCGGTATATTTCGTGCCCCGGCGTGACGGAATCCTGTGTGACTCGTCTTGAGTTCCCCCACCAGCTTGTTGACTTCCTTCTCGAAAGCCTCCGCTTCTTCACACGCGAGGATTTGGTCGCGTTGGTCCTTGGCAAGCGCCTTCCAATCCACTGCATTCATCGCGGGATTGAAGTGCTTGGTCTCCACCAATCGGCAGACCTTGTCGAAGATCTTCGTTCGTTGTTCCAGATTCAGATTCATTGCTCCCTAATCCCGACTGGCGCAGAAGCGTCCCCAATCGCCACGAATGCTGCCCAATAAAAGGGGCTCACCTGTTCACCGTATTTCGTCAACATATCCAGCTTGGCGCCACGCAAGGCTGACCTCGTACTCTCTCCCAATGCCAGTCGCTCGTAGAAGCGCTGCATCAGCGCACTGGCGAAGGTGTCATCGGCGCTCCACAGGCTGGCCACGACAGTTTTCGATCCGGCAGCCAGAAACGCCTCCGCCAGATCGCTGACGCCTTCCTCGCCCTGCAGTTTCCCAACCCCGCTATCACAGGCAGATAGGGTGGTCAGCTCTGCGTTGAGCCTCAGGCGTTTGATTTCTCGCACCTGGAGCAGCCCGTCTTCTCCCGATTTCGGATCCGCCCCAAGGACCAAGGCGGATCGCTCAGGATATTGCGGGTCAGCGAAGCCGTGGACGGCCAAATGCAAAACGCGGAACTCGTTCAGTGGCTCTTTCTTAAATGCGGACTCGGTGGCGGTATTACCCAGAAGGATCTCTACGTTCTTTCCTACAATTTTAGCGATATTCTCCACCTCCGTCCGCGTCTGAGGCAGGTCGTAAAGCGGCACTCCCGCAAAATCTGCGAGACCACGCACAAAACGCCCGGATAAGCTATCGGGTGCCGCGATTCTTCGCCCTGAGCCGCCCTGGTTTTCGTATGCGACATCTCCCACCACGAGAAGCGGTTTGGGCAGCCATTGCGGATTGCTCTTTCGACGCAGAGCATCGAGCACAGCGGCAGAGGGGGCATAGCTAACAACGGCAGACTTTAGCAGATACTGGCCCTCGCGGTTCTGCAGTGCATCGAACGGCAGTAGGTTCAGAATGCCATCTGGCACGATGACGAATCGTTTGCTATCTGCCATCTCACCCAGCGGCTGAATGAGCAAACTGTACAACTGTTTTGCTTCTTCTGTTCCGGGCTTTTTGGCTCGGATGTCATCGAGATAGCGTTGGACGGTTTGGTCAATTGTTTTGCGCCCAATCGGCAATGCTCGTAGGGTTGCCCGCGTGCGAGAAATTGCGATGCAAAACGACTTTGGTTCATCCAGTACGTATTCCAGAAGTGTTTCGTCTGGCTTGAGACCCTTTCGCACCTGGGACAGCGGAACAGGTTCGAGAGGAAATCCGTGATCTCCTTGGTTCCATGCTAGCCGCGATCGCCATTCGTACTCAGCCAACTCATCGAGAAGCTGTTGGCGCTCGCTGATGCTATTGGCCTGCATGATTCGCAATTGGATGTCGGCCACATATCCATCAACGGCTGCTGTTTCGGTGTCCCCTAATCTCGGAGAAGCTTTCGTGTCTGCCAGTACGACCGCCAGCGTTCGTCCGCGCACGCGCTCCAATACTTGGAAGGCCCCGACGGTGTCATCTTGCTTTGCAAGGAGTTCGAAATGTTGTAGGTAGGTTTGGCTCATAGCTGCGGCCATCGAACTGTTCCAGTACGAATCGTCCCCGCCTAACATCGCGTCAATGACGTCTTCGGCCTGCTTGTAAAGTTGCTGCGCCTCCCTGATGTGGCCACGACGGGCTTTCAGATCGGCCAAGACAGTCAAATTGCGTGGAACATAATAGCGATCTCCAACACGCTGGCTTGCAGCCAGACCCTGCGTCGCGCGGGCTTCGGCGGTCGCAACGTCTCCGAGATCGCGATAAAGCTTGGCTAATTCGAACATAGCGTCAGCTTCCATGCGGTAGAAGGAAATCTGATCTGCAAGTTGGCCTGCATCCTCCAAATCCGCGATTGCCTCGAGTTTGTTGCCTTGTTGCGCAGCGAGCTGGCCGAGGACGATCAACAACTGGGCGGAATGCCCTTGCTTTTGCAGCAATCTGGCACTCGCCAACGCATTCTTAATCACTCGCTTGGCTTCCTCTGGCCTTCCCAAGGCAACTAGCGCGGCCGATTTCCCTTCGTAGCCCATGAAGGGGAGTCCGGAATCCTTATCGGCCTCCGCGAGTTTTATGGCTCTTTCGAAAAACATGAGTGCTTCGCTATTGCGGTTGACCTCCACCATCCCGTTCCCCAACATCTCCAGGAAACGGACCTGAGCACCCACGTCGCCGTTCGTCATGGTCGAGACCAACGCCGACCCCAACCGCTTTGCTCCTTGGCCGGTCTTTCCTTCCAGAAAAGCAATGATGCCCAGTTCTCCGTCGGCCCTGGTTACCCAGCGGTCTTCACCGAGGCTTTTTGCTATCTCGCGTGCCTCCAGCCAGTCCCGCTTTTCCACCTGATAGTCGATCTCAATATCGGTATAGCCCTTGGCTGCCAGACACCACAGCCGCAGTTCCGCGTCATTGCGCACGGCAGGGTTGGACAATTGGTCGCCCAGAAATCGGGAGAGATTGACGAACGACATCGTCTCGGATTGCGATCGCAGCCGGCCAATTTTTGCGTAGAGCTCATTGCGGGCGTCGCCACGCTGTGCGAAAAGTGCCTCCGCCCTGGCGTACAAAGGCCCGGCCTTCTGCCCGTTGTTCAGCCAATAGAAACGATTGGCCTCTGCCAGTAGCGCTTGCGGGTCCACGGAATCCGGCTGATTCAGATTGTCTGAGTTGACCTGGTTTTCAAGCGAGAATCCGCGAAGCCTAGTAAAAGCTCGATACCAGAACAAAAGTATCGCCAAGAGAGCCAGAACAGTCACAAACACTGATCTCCCTAGGATCCCGATTCTCATCGACCGATACCCGTCCTGATTGTGGAGAGGCAAGAGGGGCAAGCGCAATACCAAGAAGCGCTGACAGAAAACAGGAGGGTTACAGATAGCCTAGTAAGCCTCATAAGAAATTCTTGCACTTAACCAGACAAAGTTACGCGGATGCTCCGCAATGCGCATTTTGACCGTTTTCGAAATCGATACGACCCTTGCTGGATTCCCTAACGCCGCTGGATTCGGCGTTCGATAGCGCCTTTAGATCGATTGATTCCAGTGCAAGGGTCCTGCATAGCCGGCTTTCCTGAACTAGTTCCACCGCGGCTGAGAGCCCTCTT
>DASRAA010000199.1:0-4546 GCA_035638375.1 Binatia bacterium
CCAACAATAGGCTGGCGATTACACGCGGCAAACTCAACAGCGATGTCGTCGTAATAACCGAACAGGCAGCGCAATAAATTGTCATAACCTGGACTCCAAGCAGAATCGCTGAACTAACCCCAAGAACAGTTCCCAGCTACTTTGCGGCCTCATTTCCCAACGTCACATCAGACCAACTGAGCGGCGAGCTCAGCTTTACCACACGATGCGATTGGTGGGAGGCGGAATAGTGCCTCGCCTGAAGCTCACCAACGGGCCCTACTCCGGTTGGCACCGTGGGCGAGCCGGCGACGAGGCGATCTGCTGGAGTTGCTGGATCGACGCAACCCCGCCATTGCTGAACTGAGCCAGGCCATCGAGCCAGAAGTCGAGAAGTGTCCTCCGGCCCAGCGCTTGATGACCCATCCTGGGGTTGGTGCGCTCACGGCACTGCCCGAAGCAGCTAAGATACACCCATGTCCGCCTCTAAGTCCGCTCCCACCGAGCGCTTCTCCGACCGCGTCGATGACTACGTCAAATATCGTCCGCGCTACTCGCCCGAGGTCGTGACCGCTCTCCGCGAAGCCTGCGATCTGGATCCCAAGCATCTCGTTATTGATGTTGGCTGTGGTACCGGAATGCTGGCCAAGATCTTCCTGGAAAACGGCAATCGCGTAATTGGGGTCGAGCCCAATGTCAATATGCGACGAGCCGGGGAACAATATCTGGCTTGCTTCGAGGAATTCGCTATGGTCGACGGCTCGGCGGAGGCGACTTCCCTTCCCGATTGCTGCGCCGATTTCGTCATCGCCGGGCAGGCGTTCCACTGGTTTCAGCCCGACGCCACTCGCCGCGAATTCTGCCGCATCGTGAAGCCCGGCGCATGGGTGGTGCTGATCTGGCATGATCGCGACACGGAATCCACGCCGTTTTTGGGCGCTTACGAGGCATTCTTGCAGCAATACTCCACCGACTACTCCACCGTCGCGCACAACAAAGTCGCGAACTACTCGGCGCTCGAACGTTTTTACTCGCCCGATCAAATGCACGCGATCGTGCAGCAGGCCCATCAGCAGTTTGATTTCGAGGGTCTGCGGGGCAGGCTCTTATCCTCCTCGTACGCTCCTCGCGAAAGCCCTGCGGCCGAGACCATGCTGCGCGCTTTGCCTGCGCTGTTTGATCGCTACGCCGTAAACGGACAGGTTTCATTCGACTACTACACCCGTATCTACTACGGACACTTGTCGCAATGAGCGCCGCCGATCAACCGTCTACGGATCGAGCTGTGCTGCGTGCCGAGAATCTCGGCCGTATCGTCGGCAGCAAGACAATTCTCAGCGCAGTGTCCTTCGATGTGTGCGCCGGCGAGTTGCTGGGAATCGTCGGCCCCAGCGGCTCGGGCAAGAGCTCGCTGTTACGCTTATTAAATCGGCTCGATGAGCCAACCAGCGGTACCGTCTTCCTCGACGGCCAGGACTATCGCCAGATCCCGCCGCGCCAGCTGCGTCGCCGCGTCGGCATGGTTACGCAGCGTCCATTCCTCTTTCCCGGAGATGTCGCTGACAATCTTCGCTTCGGCCCCGCACAGCGAGGAGAGTCTCTGCCTGATTCCGAAATCACGAGCCTGCTCGACCGCGTCGGTCTTCCAGGATATGCCAACAGCGACGCAGCGGTATTGTCCGGAGGAGAGCAGCAACGTGTCTCCTTGGCTCGCACCCTCGCCAATCAACCCGAGGTTCTGCTCCTGGACGAGCCTACTTCGGCTCTCGACGAGGAATCCAAACACGGAATTGAAAGTCTGATCGCTGGTCTGGTACGCGATCACCGTTTGGCTTGCGTCATGGTCACGCACGATCGCGACCAGGCGCGCCGCATTTGTCAACGCGTCGTCCTTGTCGAAGCCGGTCGGCTGCTACAAACCGGCACTGTACTGGAGGTGCTCGGTGCTTAAATCGCTCTTCTCTTCCGAAATCGCCCTCGGACTCGCGCAGGCGGCCATCGCTTCCCTGCTGGCGCTGATCGTGGTCTTTCTGGCGCGCCGAAAGAACATCCACCTGGAGAAAGACGCCTCCATCGCGCTGTTGCGAGGCATTGTCCAGATTATCGCCGTAGGCTCAATCCTCGCCCTCCTGTTGCGGGCGCCCCGCTGGACCAGCGTCCTTCTTCTGGCAGGCATGGTGCTTGCTGCCGGCTCAATCTCTGCTAAACGTGCCAAGAACATTCCCGGGGCCGGCAAGGTCTCCACTTATTCCATCGCTGCCGGCGCCGGCCTGGTTACTGCGATCATGACGTGGGCAGGCGTTATCGACACAGCCATCACTTCACTGATTCCTGTCGGCAGCATGATCATCGCCAACGCCATGAACACCAACGGACTCGCCCTGAACCGCTTTCGCTCTGAAGTCCTCGCCCACACCGGCGAAATCGAAACCGCTCTCGCGCTCGGCGCTACCCCACAGGCCACCGTCCGTCCTTACGCCCAGTCCAGCATCCACTCCTCGCTGATACCCGCTATCGACAACCTGCGCTCGCTGGGAATCGTCTGGATCCCCGGCCTCATGACCGGCATGTTGCTCTCGGGCGCGAAGCCCATGTACGCGGCGATTTACCAATTCGTCGTGATTGCCATGATCCTGGCGTCCTCAGGCCTGACTTCCCTGCTGAGCACAACCATGATCCAGGCCCACGCGTTTTCCAGCGCAGACCAGTTGCTCCTTAAGGGAAGTGAGTAGAACGGTTTCAGTTCTAGTGCAAAAGGCTATGGGTGGAGGACGCCTTCGGGCGCCCACTATCGGCACTTGTTTTGTCGCGCCGCTTTAAAGCATTTTCATAGTTACTATAAACCAGAGAAGATAAAGGGTAAGCTGTAGATGGCGATTGTCCGCTCATCTGCATGGCGCGAGCCTATTCCAACGATCTGCGACGCAAGTTTTTGCAGGCCTATGACGAAGGCGAAGACACGCTGGAGGAATTGGCCGAGCAATTTCGAGTCAGCTTGGGTTGGGCGAAAAAGATTTCTGCACGCCGTTCGCGCACCGGAGAGGTGGAGGCTCCGGTGTGGCGTCACGGACCGGTGAGCCGGGTTACACCGGCGGTGCAGGAATGGATCCGAAAGCAAATCCGTGACCAGCCGGATATGACGTTACAGGAATTGCGCGAGCAAATGGAAGAGGCGCAGCAGCTGCGTTTGAGTATGGGGCGGACGTGGTTGGCTCTACGCCAGTTGGGGCTGCCACTTAAAAAAAAGCGCTCCATGCGCAGGAACAGGACAGCGCGCAAGCGCAGCGTCGTCGACAAGCCTGGCGAGAAGCCATAGCTCAGTTCGCTGTGGAGCAGTTAATTTTTCTTGACGAGAGCGGAGCCACCACGCAGATGACGCGTAGCTACGCTCGTGCTCCACGCGGCCAACGGGTAAACGAAGCCACACCGCAGGGCCACTGGCAGATTCTGACTATGCTGGCGACGCTAACCACGCGCGGTCTGGAAGCACCGATGACCATTGCCGAACCGACCGATGGCGATATTTTTCTTGCCTACTTGGAGCAGGTCTTGTGTCCTCGGCTGCGTCCCGGCCAGGTGGTGATCATGGATAACTTATCGGCCCACAAAGTGGCCGGAGTGCGCGAGCAGATCGAAGCTACCGGAGCCCGACTCATCTATCTGCCGCCCTATTCACCGGACTTCAATCCGATTGAACAGGCCTGGTCGAAGGTCAAGCAAATCCTGCGCTCACTCAAGGCACGCACTGCCGATGCGCTTGAAGCCGCAGTAGCTGAGGCCCTGGCCGCAATAACTTCCGAGAACGCCATTGCCTGGTTTTCTCATTGTGGCTATAGTCTACGATAATTTTGAAAATGCTTTAATCGATCGAGCCTCCGGCTGTGGTGGTTCGCGCTGGTGTAGCTCGGTCTGACGATTTCGAGAGTGCCCACTTTGCTCGGGTAATCCGTACTCTCAGTGCGGGGCTGCGTCACGATCTACGTCACACCTCCTGAGACCGTCATCCGGCTGCATTCATCGCCGACTGATTTTTTGGAGCGGGTTGCGACGGAGCCCGTATCACGTCGTAGGGCCAGGGGGGTGGGCACAAAATTGGGCACGATTTGGGAAGGGGAGGAAAGGTTCGTATCAGCCTCGTTGCTTTTCAAGTTCTGCATCGAGCTTGATGTTGCCACCGCTCACCCTTAACTTCCGCGTCCAGTCCTTGTAGCCGGATTTCTTCACCACGACCTGGTGCTCGCCTGGCGTGATATCAAGTGTCGACGGTGTGCTCCCCACGAAATCGCCATCCACCTCGATGTCAGCGCCTTCTGGAGATGAAGAGACCGAGACCTTTGGTGTCGAAGCAGTTGTGGCGGGCGCTGCGACCTGAACAGGCGGTGCACCCGCTTTGGCTACAGCCTCGCTTTGGTTGGCCTCGCTCGCGAGGATTTCAGCACCGTGCTGCGCCCAGTGTTTATAAGCAGAATCCAAGAGGTGGATAACATCATCGCGTTCAGCGATTCCGAGGCGCTCCTGGCCAAGCTCGGCAAGCACACCACCGGCAAGGGCTGCCTCTATATCAAGA
>DASRAA010000200.1:0-5113 GCA_035638375.1 Binatia bacterium
ACTGTTGGGCCGAGTGCGCGAGGGCATGCTGGAGTCCTACGCCCATCAGGAGGTTCCATTCCCCAAGATCGTCCAGGACATCCAGCCCGAGCGAAGCGCAACGCACAACCCCATCGTGCAGGTGCTGTTTGTTATGCAGAACGTCCCGCGCGCCAAACGCGAATTGGCGGGATTGCGTGTGGAGCCCTTTGAAGTGCCGGTCACAACGTCGAAGTTCGACATGGCTGTATTCGTCGGGGAGCGCCCCGAGGGCCTAGTCGGCTATTGGGTGTACAGCACCGAGCTCTTTGAACCGGCAACGATCCAGCGCATGCTGCATCATTTCACAAACCTGCTGGAGAGTGCCGTTGCACAACCCGACGCGCGGCTGAGCGCCTTGACGATGCTGAGCCCTGAAGAACTAGCACAGCAAGAAGCCGAGAAGAAGCAGCGAAAACAATCCCAGTTCAGTAAGTTGAAAGCGACCCCGCCGGCGCCGGTGGAACTGTCAGGGGAATCCACGATAAGGTCACAAGACTAAGAGCCTGTAACAAAACTCTCCACAGATTTGGAGCGGCCACTTGTCCGATTAGGGGCGTTACTCAGCCGAGTGAACTGGGCGATTCGTAAACACTGGCCGACTTATCGGGAGCCGTGCTTTTTCCTGCCATAGACGTCCTTCCAGCTTTCTTTCAGGAAAATTAAAGTTCCGTTCAAGGACTCTCAATCACGTTCGACCATATTCTCACTTCAGATCGCGAGGGCAACAATGTTCCTCGCCGCGGAGGAGAGAAATGCTGAAGAGAGTCGTTGTATTCGTGTACGGAGTCGCCAGCTATGGTGTCTTCTTTGCCACGTTCCTTTACGCCGTCGGCTTTCTTGGGAACCTGGTGGTTCCGAAGACGATGGATTCGCCGAGCCGGATGCCGTTTTGGTACGCACTGGGCATTGACGTACTGTTGCTCGGGATTTTCGCCGTGCAACACAGCGTGATGGCCCGGCCGTGGTTTAAGCGGGCGTGGACGCGCATCGTGCTGGAGCCGGCGGAGCGGAGCACCTACGTGTTGTTTTCCAGCCTGGCATTGATCGCGTTGTTTGCGTTCTGGCAGCCACTGGGAGGGACAGCCTGGAACATTGAGAACCCGACTGGCCGGCTGGTGATGTACCAGTTGTTCGGGCTGGGGTTCGGCATGGTGCTGATCGCCACGTTTCTCATCAACCATTTCGACCTGTTCGGATTGCGGCAGGTGTGGCTGTACCTGATGGGAAAACCCTACACACAACTGACCTTCCGCACGCCGCTGTTCTACAAGTACATCCGGCATCCGCTTTACGTGGGATGGTTCATGGCGTTCTGGTTCACGCCGACCATGACGGGCGCGCATCTGCTGTTCGCGGTCATGACGACGGTGTACATCCTGATGGCGATCCGGTGGGAAGAGAAAGACCTGATCGCATCTCATGGTGAGCAATACATCCGTTATCGCGAGAGTGTGCCCATGTTCCTACCCACAGGCTCGACGATGCGAAGAATGGACACGGAAACGAATCAACCCGCTGCAGAGAAGGCAGCCTAGGAGGATAGCCATGTTGCATATCTCGCCTATCGCTCGCGAAAGGATGCAGACGCAAGGATTCTGTGGCTTGAGCGATGCCACGTACGCACAGATCAATTACCCCTTGCGCCTGTCCCCCGCCATCATGATGGTGTGGGTGGCAGTGGGGACGGTCCTGGGGTCGGCCCAGATATTGTGGGCGGTCGTGCCGTTCACCGCGCTGGGTGCAATTCTAACGGGGCATCCCTTTGATGTTCTGTACAACCATGGACTTCGGTACCTGATGGGCAGGCAAGAACTGCCGCGCTATGGAACCCGGCGCCGCTTTGCCTTTGCGGTGGCGACAACGATGACAGCGCTTGCGGCATGGGGATTTCAAGCGGGGGTACCTCTGCTGGGCGACATCGTCGGAGGGGCAATCGTGGCCTCGACTTGCCTGCATGTGATTACGGGGATTTGCGGTCCGGCCGTGCTGGCAGGCAGGCTGTTCGGGAAGGTTGTGTGTGAGGAACCTGAGCGGTATGTCCGACTCGAAGCGAGCGAGAGGGGCGACGATTGCGATCGGGCGCCGATCCTGAGACGGTCGATCAGAGGCTTCCGCATGGTTCGACCGAAATGTGAGGAGGCAGACAATGCAGCGTAATTATCGGATCGGGGCGAACGAGCGAGCCGCCCTGCTAGCTTGCTGCTGCGGGTGGTTGGACTGCGACATGCCGGTCGGGCCAGCCAAGAAAACGGGAGACCTCGTCAACAAAGAGCTGCCAAGCGGGATCGCCGGGGACAACCTCGTGGCTGCGGCTGGGGAGCTCGACGTAGCGGGCGCCCCGGATTCGCGAGGCGATAAGGCGTCCTTCGCTGGCGGGAACGACGGCCTCGTCGCGCGAGTGAAGGACGAGAGTGGGGCATGAGACCTTGGGTAAGAGATCCGTGATGTCGATCTTGGGGAACTCGGCCATCATGAGGGCAGCGTTATCGGGCGAGGAAGTGATGCGCTGGAACTCGTTCATCCACTCGGATTCCTGGGGGCTGGCGTCTGGTCGGAAGAGCGTGGTCCAGAGCTGGCGGAAGGCGGGGTTGTCACGGCCCCATCCGTGGCGGATGAGAGTCAGCATGGCATTGAACTGCTCGGTGATCATGCTGCCGGGAGGAGGCCATCCTCGGGCAAATGCTCCAACCAGAATGAGCTTCGTTACCCGCTCTGGATGGCGAGCCGCATAGGCCGCGCCGATAGGTCCGCCCTGGCAAGTGCCCAACAGCGCGAGCTTGTCGAAGCCGACCGATGAGATGAGTCCCTCGAAGTCCGAGAGCGAGCGCTCAAAGGAGAAGTCATCGACATTCCAATCGGAGAGGCCACTGCCACGCTGGTCATAGCGGAGAAGAGTGTTGTGGCTCATGATCTGCGAAAACCAGTGCCGGCGATACGGAATCTTCCATTCAAAGTCGAGGTGGTTGAGCCAATCGACGGCACGCACCAGGGGAGGGCCGCTTCCGCCGATGGTGTAGGCAAGTCGCACACCGTCGCGGGTGGTAAAGAACTGGATTTCCTGTTCGGATGGCGAGTCAGCGGTTGGGGAAGGTATGACCGTCTGCGCGGCCGGAGAACCAGAGATTTGCCTCACGTTGGCAACAAAGCGATAACCCTGCCGCGGCACGGTCTCGATGAACTTCTGGCCGTTAGAGCCGTCTTGTAAGGCGCTGCGGAGCTTGGAAATGTTGTGGTCGAGATTGTTGTCTTCAACGACGCTATCGGGCCAGAGCCGTTGCATCAGCTCATCTTTACGGAGGAGGCGCCCGTGGTTTTCGACAAGGAGGCAGAGGGTGTCGAAGACCTTAGCACGAAGCGGAACCAGTTCGCCCGAACGCAACAAGCGGCGTTCCGCGACATCCAGTTGGAACGACTCGAAATGAAAAACCACAACCCCACCTTCACAAAAACGGCTGAGCGATCATCAGGCTGCGGCCCTAAATGAGCCGGTTCCCACAGGCAGATTATATCTCTCTGTCACTACAACCCCGGGGATCGCCGAGAATCGCCGGATAGCCCGGTTATTCGGCCACTGGCGGAGACGTAGATCCCCGGCATGGCTCGATGAGCGCATTGACCTGACGTCATCAGCCAAGGGTCATCTCTTATTGACTGTCTATAAGAGCCAGTGTTAAATGTTCTCTTATAGACATTCAATAGGAGTGTTGATGCCTATTCCACCATCTGATCTTCTGCAAGGCACACTCGATGTTCTGATCTTGAAATCTCTTGCCCTCCAGGAGCTGCACGGCATGGGCATCTCGCGCAGGATTTCGCAGATGACCCATGGGGCTTTTGATGTGAAGGCAGGCTCTCTGTTTCCGGCTCTCCATCGTATGGAGCAGGCCGGGTGGCTCAAATCTGAATGGGGAGAGTCGGAGACCAATCGACGCGCGAAGTTCTATTCGCTGACGAAAGCCGGCAGAAAGCAGCTTCAGACCGAGACGGAGCGATGGGAACGGATATCACTTGCAATGGCAGCGACCCTGGGAACCAACTGAGGAGGTCTCTGTGATCAGTCGACTTCGCGGGTTTTGGAACAACGTTTTCCGCAGGAATCAACTGGATCGTGATCTGGACGAGGAGCTCTGCGCTTATGCGGAGCTGGTATCAGCAGAAAAGATGAGAGCAGGGATGTCGCCTGAGGAAGCATACCGCGATACCCGCCGGGAAATGGGCGGGGACGAGCAGATCAGGCAAAGCGTTCGCGACATCCGCGCTGGAGCGTTGCTGGACAGGCTCGTTCAGGACATCCGTTATGGCATGCGAACGCTTTGGAGAAGTCCGGGATTCTGCCTTGTCGCCGTGACCACTCTTGCTCTGGGAATTGGCGCAAACTCAGCTATGTTTAGCCTGCTGGACCAGATTGTGCTGCGCCTGCTGCCCGTGAAAGAGCCGGAGCGGCTGGCGATGATAACTGAACGTGGCAACTTCTATGGCGACAGTTACGGCCCGAATACCGTTTCCTGGCCGATGTTTGAAGATCTGCGCGACAACAATCGCGTGTTCAGCGGAATGTTCTGCCGTTTTCCGACCGCCGTCACTCTTGGCCACGGAAATCACGCGGCGCAGGTGACTGCGGAGCTAGTGTCTGGCTCGTATTTCGAGATATTGGGCATCGATATGGCGCTGGGCCGTCCGATCCTACCACCGGACGACTCGGTTCCCGACAGCCAGCCGGTAGTCGTGCTGAGCTACCGCTTCTGGCAAACCTATTTCAATTCAGATCGCACGATTGTTGGCAGGGCGATCGCGGTCAACAGCCACAACATGACCGTCATCGGCGTTGCGCAGCCCGGATTCGACGGCGTGGAATTTGGCCATCCGGCGAAAGTATTCGTCCCCATCATGATGAAGACCGAGATGACGCCACGCTCGGATGGCCTCAAGGACAGGCGCCGCCGGCTGCAATGGGTTACGGCCTATGGGCGTCTGAAGCCGGGAGTCACTATGGAGCAGGCGCAACTGTCGCTGCAGCCGCTCCTGCACAGCATTCTGGAAATGGAGGTCCGGGAGCCGGGTTTCCGGGAATTCACCACAGCCGATCGCGAGA
>DASRAA010000201.1:0-2958 GCA_035638375.1 Binatia bacterium
CTTTCCTCGGTGGGCAGCCACGCGTTGAAAGTAGGAGGCGAAGTAGCTCGTTTTGCAGCGCGAGGCACACCAAGCGCTCTGGCAAAGTTTCTGCCGCAGCCATCGGCTCCCTTTTCGTGTCTTGCCGCTGAGACGCTTGCCAAATACGGCGGCAGGCGATGAGTGGTGATCCTGGCCAGTAAATTCGGCGGCCTTCCAGAATTGTCCTGAAACAGCCGGATGCTACGTTTTTCGGGACCCGTCAAACCTGCCCGGGACTTCGCGCCGCGCTCCAAAGGCCTCGAAATTGTCCAAGATCGACCGGATGCGGCATTTCGGGAAAACGGCTTGTTGGCTTTCGCGAAGCTGTTCCCCATATTGCGTTCGTCAGTTGCGGATTGTGGCTGGCAAAACTACCAGTTCGACCAGAGGGATTGTCCACGACCCGAATGTCGACGAGTTCTTGTGGATCCTTCAAGGGCAAACTCCGCAGACGGACCGCGTCCAGCAACTGAAAGATCGCCGTGTTGGCGCCAATACCGAGTGCGAGCGAGAGGATTGCATTCGAACTCTCCGGAACCGTCGGTCCACGGCCGCCGTATATTGCTTCAAGGAGGCGCGGCAAGCCCAATGCTTTTTGACGATGTACGCTATGCGCTTCGGCAGTTTCTCAAGACGCCAGGATTTACGATCACTGCTGTTCTTACCTTGGCACTGGGCATCGGCGCAACGACAGCCATCTTCACGCTGATCCACGCCGTATTGCTCAAGTCGCTTCCGGTTGCGCGGCCCAGCGAACTGATCCGCATCGGCAATAACGAGAACTGCTGCATCAACGGCGGCATGCAGGATGACTGGTCGCTCTTCTCCACCGAGCAGTACCGCGAATTCCGTGACCATACGCCCGGCTTCTCGAGCCTCGCGGCCTTTCAGGCAGGCCGCACCCAGATCGGTGTTCGCCGGCAGGGAAGTAATACTTCGTCGGCGCCATATGGCGCCGAATTTGTGTCTGGCAATGCGTTCGACACCTTTGGTCTCTCCGCCTGGGCGGGGCGGCTGCTCCGCCCGTCGGACGATCAAAAGGGCGCGCCACCGGTGGCGGTCCTCAGCTACCGCACGTGGCAACAGAAATTCGGCAAAGACCCCTCGGTTGTCGGCGCATCATTCCTCATCAATGGCCAGTCCTTCACGATCGTAGGCATTACGCCACCGGGGTTCTTTGGTGAGCGCCTCACCAGCGACCCTGCGTCCTTCTGGATTCCGCTCAGTGATTCGCCCATCGTCCAGGGCGGCGCCTTTAATGTGCTCGATAGTCCCGAACTCGACTGGCTGAACCTGATCGGCCGTTTGGAGCCGGGAGCCAACACGAAAAAGATGGAGGCCCAGCTACAGGTGGAGCTGCGCCAGTTCCTGCTGAGCCCGGCGAGCAAGGTCGAGAAGCGCGATGCGGGGCTCATCCCCAAACAGACGCTGCACTTGTCTCCTGGCGGCGGAGGCGTGCAACAGATGCAGGAGAACTACAAGGACGGGTTGCATCTGCTAATGTGGATCTCTGCTTTCGTGCTGCTGATTGCATGCGCGAACCTGGCCAACCTGATGCTGGTGCGGGCAACAGCGCGCAAGGCGCAATCTTCGGTGCGCTCAGCCCTGGGAGCTCCTCGCGGGCGGCTGGTACGTCAGGCGCTGACGGAAAGCGTCGTGCTGGCAGTGCTGGGAGGTCTTGCAGGACTCGCTGTAGCCTACGGAGGAGCGCGGCTGTTGTTGAGCCTTGTGCCCGGGAAGAGCTACCTGCCAATTAACGCGGCGCCTTCGCTGCCCGTACTCGCGTTTGCATTTGGCATCTCGCTGATCACGGGTGTGCTCTTCGGTACCGCGCCCGCATGGATGACGGCGCACGCCGATCCGATTGATGCTTTGCGCGGCTCCAACCGTTCCACGAAACAAAGCGGCCTCTGGATGCAGAAGATCCTCGTCGTGATGCAGGCCGCGGTTTCCCTGGCGCTGCTCTGTGCCGCGGGGCTGCTCATCCGCAGCCTGACGAATCTGCAGCACCAGCACTTTGGCTTCGAAACGCGAAATCGCTACGTCCTCCACCTCGATCCGCAAATGGCGGGGTACCAGGCTCCGCAGGCGGAAGCCTTCTTTCGTCAACTGCACGATTCACTGGCCGCCATTCCAGGCGTCAGAGCGGTGACATATTCGCTCTACAGTCCTATGGAAGGCGACAACTGGGGTAATGGCGTCTACATCGAGGGACAGGCTCCTCCGCCGCCGGGGAGCAACTTTAATAACGCATCGTGGGATCGTGTCAGCCCAGGCTACTTTGAGAATATCGGCACACAGATAATCGCGGGCCGCGGCATTACCGAGCAGGACACGGCTTCCACACGCAACGTGGCCGTCGTGAATCAGACATTTGCAAAACACTTCTTCAAGAACGGCAACGCAATCGGCCAGCATTTCGGCGATCTGGACCAGAAATACGCCGGGAACTTCGAAATCGTTGGCATCACCGAGGATACGCAGTACTGGGATCCCGACAGCCATATCCGCCCCATGTTCTTCCTGCCCGCAGCGCAGTGGGCGAAATACGATGACCCGTCCGAAGTGATGTTCGAAAATGTCTCCCACCTTGAATTGAGCGCGATAGAGATTCAGACGGCAGGCTACGTGCCAAGACTGGAGCCACAGGTGCGCCGGGCGCTCAACCAGATCAATCCCAACCTGACAGTGATTGGGTTTGACACCTTCGCCACCCAAGTGCAGAACGAATTCTCGCAGCAGGAGCTTCTAGTGAAGCTCACCTCCGTCTTCGGATTTCTTGCGCTGGCGCTGGCTGCGATTGGCCTTTATGGTGTTACGGCCTACTCCGTGGCCCAGCGCACCAGCGAGATCGGCATTCGCATGGCTCTTGGCGCCGACCGCCGCGGGATTCTGCGGATGGTGTTGCGCAGCGCCTTTCTCCAGGCCGGCATGGGC
>DASRAA010000202.1:0-3755 GCA_035638375.1 Binatia bacterium
GTGGTCGGATCGCGCCTGATTATCGCTGATAATCAAAACCGGGTTTCCGTCTATTCCTTGGAAGGAAAACGGTTAGCTAGTTTTCCCGGGCACAGTTTCCACTTTACCGGCGACCTGTTGCTCATCGACGAAGATTCGCTGTCGGAACGATTGTCGCTGTACGACTTGTCGACCTTCGAGACAAGGGCCCAGTATGTGTTCGGATCTCCAGTGGTCGTGTCTCAGTTTAGCGGTGATGGCAGGCGGTTGCTAATTGCCACCGCCGATCAGACGGTATATGTGCTGGATCCCAACGTATCAAGTACGAAATCCAACCTCTCGGGAAAGCAATAGCAAACGGTTGACTGCCAAGCCAGAACCGGCGATCCAAGTGATCCCTGGTGTGGATTCACTTTTACGCTAAGTGCTGTTATCAGCAACCATCCCGCTCAGGGGCACGTGGCCCACAGTCACGTGGCCTACAAATGCCTGATTTTGGCAACTGTGGGGCTAGCTAGTTCTTTGCTTTCTTTCGTTCCACTCACCGTTTCTTCATCATTTGCGAGATGCGCTTTCGAGCCGCTGCCGACATTGGGCGGCGTTTGCTTCCTGGTGGTCTGCCTCGGCGGCTTGTACCCTCTAGGACTTGTATCGCAGCCTCAATCTGGCTGCGCTCTTGCTTAAGTTGCCGAAGAACCTCGTTAATGTTCATCCCGAATCCCAGCACTTGACCTTAGGCCGCGCGACAGTTTGCTGGCACCGAGGATACGTCCTGCGATCAGCGGCAGAGAGCCGTGCGGTGCAAAGGCGCTCAAAAACGGCAAGTGGGTTTCTTCACATTTGCGCCAAGGCGCCACCCTCCTGCTGCGGCAAAAGATACTGCCGATGGACTGAGGCAATAGCTGCCTACTTCAGCCCCTCCACCAAATACAAGTCTCCCACCGTGCGATGGAACCCGTACACGTAGGACTTTCCATCGGGCGTCATCAACACCGGCGCGATGGTCGAGATTCCCGTGGGATCCAGCGGCGCGATTTCCTTCCACACCGACTTCTTCCCCGATCCAAGCTCGATCTTGTACACCTTCGCCGGTATTTCCCCGGTGTGGTACAGGTAAACCGAATGCCCGTCGCTGCTGAAGTTCACGGGAAGATCGCCGGCCGCCATGCCTGTCACAACCTTCGGATCGCCGCCGGACACGGAATAGAGGTAGCCCTTCTGGTCGGGGCCGACTCCCGCCACCGTCTGGCCATCCGGCGACACCGCAAAATTCAGGGCGTCTACGCCCTCCGGAGAAAAAGGCTTGGGCGGACTGCCCGATGTGTCCTGAAGAAAAAACCTCACACCCTTGCCCTGTTCGTTGCCGCTGAAGACGAAGTGCTTGCCGTCCGGACACCAGCGCGCGTACTGATGGGCTATCGCATCATTCGTCAGCGACTTCGTCTCGCCCGCGCCTGTCGGCAGCAATCGTAGTTGTGCCGGAGAGGTCGGCGTATAAATTATGACCCACTTCTTGTCGGGCGATAGTGCCGCGGCTCCGCCTTCTCCAAGGCGCACCGCTGGTGAGCCATCGGTGTCCCGGATATACACCGCGTACGTCAGGTCCGCTACGTCGCCGTACCGCACACCGCCGCCGATGCCTTCCTCGTCGAACAACAAGGTCATCCCATCCGCCGAAAGATCCGCCGGATACGAGTAATCCAGCCACGAGAGGTCGCGTTCCTTGCTCGATCCTGGGGCCAGCCCCATCGCTTCGCGCCGCCGGTCTTCGCGCGCCAGCAGCACATGGCCATCTTTCCCGATGTCGAATATCACCAGCGAGCCGGGAACGCGCGTCACCAGTCGCTGTTCCTTGGACAACGTGACCGCCGAAATGTAATGAAACAGCCCAAGTTCGCTGGCCGTGATCCAGATCTCGGAGCCGTCTGGTGTCCACGCCAATCCTTCCGTTCCGTACCACTGCCGCGTAAGCGTCTTTTTATTGCCGGATGTATCCACCACCGCCAGCGCTCCGGCGTCGTCGCCCTGGTTCTGGTGGTCGAAGAAAGCGACGTACTTGCCGTCTGGCGAAACCCGCGGGTAGCTAATCCAGCCGCCGGTGGTTTCATAAAGCACCTTACCGATGGGATATTCCAGCCGGTCGCGTCCATTCACGTTGCGGATCACGGCGAAGTTGGTGCTGTCCGGCCCCCAGTCAGCCCACTCTACGTCTTCCAGCACAGGGCGCGGCGCCCCGCCGGCGATTGGTGCCCGCGCCAGCATGCCCACATTCACCCAGGTTCCTGCGGGATGAACATCCAGTAGCAGCGCCATCTCGCCTTTCTCTGAGATCGCCATCAACTCAGATCGCGGCAACCCAAGCGAGCGCGACTCCACCATCCCCTGCCGCGCCGAGAACGTCTCCACCGGATTACCCTGCCACGCCGCGCTGTAGTAGATCGTCTGTCCATCCGGGGCGAACCGCGCCGACACGATCGCCCCACGCCGGAACGTAATCTCGTGATACAGCGGCGCGCTCGGCCCTGCCGACTGCCAGAGCTTCTTGCCCACAAAAACCCCGATCGCCGCTGCTGCAAGCATTAGCCCTGCCGCCCACACCCAAGAGGGCACACCAAATTTGCTCTCTTTCAGAGGCGCCGCGACGGATGCGGCCGGCGGTCCCGCCGGCGTCGACACCTGCGACACCGAAGCCGCATGGGACTTCACTGAATCTGTGTCGCGCTTCAACCGCTTCAGGTCCGCCCGCAACTCAGCCGCGCTCTGGCAGCGCAGGTCGCGGTCCTTCTCCAGCGCCTTATTCAGGATCGGCTCGATCTGCGCCGGCAATCCCGGATTCAACTGCACCGGCGGAATCGGCACTTTGTTTAGGATCGCCTCAAATACCACCGCCGATGTCGCGCCCGTAAATGGCTGCTTGCCGGTCGCCATTTCGTATAACACCACGCCAAACGAAAACAGGTCGCTGCGATGGTCGAGCAGCTCGCCGCGCGCCTGCTCCGGCGACATGTATCCGATCGTCCCCATTGCCGTGCCCGGCGTGGTGAGCTGATCCATGCTGAACGCGGTGGGCAAATCCGTCTCTGCCCCATCGCTGCTCAACGTGTGTTTCTGCCGATTCAGCTTTGCCAGTCCGAAATCAAGCACCTTCGCCTGCCCGCGCTGGGTCACGAAGATGTTTGCCGGTTTAATGTCGCGGTGCACGATCCCGCTCGAGTGCGCCCCATCCAGCGCATCGGCAATCTGGATCCCCAGGTCGAGTAACTGCGCTGTCTTCAGCGCATGCCCCTCGATCATGTGTTTCAGGGTGACGCCCTCGAGGTACTCCATCGCGATAAATGCGCGGCCGTCTTCTTGCCCGATGTCATAAATGGTGCAGATGTTGGGATGGTTCAACGCCGACGCCGCTTGTGCCTCGCGCTGAAAGCGGCTGAGCGCCGCCGGGTCTTTGGCTACTTCATCGGGCAGAAACTTCAGGGCTACAAAGCGGCTCAACCGGGTGTCTTCGGCCTTATACACCACTCCCATGCCGCCTCCACCCAGTTTTTCCAAGATGCGGTAATACGAGATGATCTGTTCGGCCATTCCCCTGCGAAACGCGATTCGAGTTGCTTCATAATAGGGTCCGTACGCGGGAGAGTCAACGAAAGAGAATTGCCACCTGTAGTAGCTGATGTCCCACTACGGGTGTCTTGGGCCTCTGCACTCCGCATAAAGCCGAAGTGCGCCTTCTTTGACATGTCTGTTCCCAGTGTCTGGTTTCGTGAGAGATGCTGCTG